>JAGCSS010000233.1 GCA_017964055.1 Lachnospiraceae bacterium | reverse complement strand
GCTCATGATAATGGTCCTGCCACGTAGCGGCGAGAGTTGTGAGCGTCCTGCCGTGGAAGCTGTTCTTCAGCGTGATGATCGTCGAATACTCAGGACCCTTTTTCTCCGCGGCATACTTACGGGCAGCCTTGATCGCGCACTCATTGGCCGCAACTCCGGAATTTGAGAAGAATACCTTCTTCATGCCGGTCTTTTCGCAGAGCAGCTCCGCGAGCTCCGCGCAGGGCTCTGTGTAGTAAAGGTTCGACATATGCTGGACCTTGTCGAGCTGCGCAATAACGGCCTGCTTCCAGGTATCGTCACCGATGCCGAACGAGGTCACGCCGATGCCCGAGCCCATGTCAATGTACTCTTTGCCGGACGCGTCAAGCACTACCGAACCCTTGCCGCTGACTATCTCAACCGGAAACCTGTTGTACGTTCCCGCGATATATTTTTTATCCTTCTCGATTATCGACATATCTTTTCCTTTCCGGTCATCATGCTCAGGCGTTTTCTCCCGAGGTTACCATTGTTCCCGCGCCTTCGTCGGTAAGCAGCTCCATCAGGATCGAATGCGGCACGCGTCCGTCCATGATTACAACATTTTTAACTCCGTATTTCAGCGCATCTATGCAGCATTCAACCTTGGGTATCATGCCGCCGCTGATGGTCCCGTCACCGTAGAGCTTTTCAGCCTCCGCAGGCGTGATCTTCGGGATAAGCGTAGAGGGGTCGTCCTTATCCTTTAATATGCCCGCGATGTCGGTCATCATGATGAGCCTCTCTGCCTCGAGAGCGCCCGCGATATGCGCCGCAGCCGTATCGCCGTTAATGTTGTAGGTATTGCCCTCGTCATCGCAGCCCACGGTCGAGATAACGGGGATATAGCCCTTTTCGAGCAGATCGGTAACAGGTTTGATATTAACATTCGTGATCTCGCCGACATAGCCCAGCGCTTCGTTCTTGATCTTTGCCTCGATGAGCCTGCCGTCCATGCCCGAGAGTCCGACAGCCTGGCCGCCCTTCATCTCGAGCAGGTTTACGAGTGTCTTGTTTACCTTGCCCGCGAGCACCATCTGCACGATGTCCACGGTCTCCTTGTCGGTCACGCGCAGTCCGTTGACAAATTCGGGCTTTTTGCCGAGCTTGTCCATCAGCTCATTGATCTCGGGTCCGCCGCCGTGCACGAGCACGATCTTCACACCGATCAGCCAGAGCAGGACAATATCCTCCATGACCTGCTGCTTCAGGCTCTCGTTAACCATCGCGTTGCCGCCGTATTTAACCACGACCACCTTGCCGTTGTATCTTTTGATGTAGGGAAGGGCCTGTGTGAGGACCTCAGCCCTTTTTGCGTTTGTCAGATTCGTATCCATTTTTGCTCCTCAGGTCCTGTAATCTCCGTTGATCTTGACATAATCGTAGGTCAGGTCGCAGCCCCATGCGGTCGCCGAAGCGTCTCCGCTGTTCAGCTCAACCTCTATCTCTATCTCTTTTTCGAGCAGGATCTCCTTCGCGATCTCCTCGGAAAAATCAATACCTGCGCCGTTTTTGCATACCGGGATCGTACCCTTTTTGCTCGTGAACGCAACGTCGATCTTATTTACGTCCACATCGGCCTTGCTGTAGCCGATCGCGCAGAGCACGCGGCCCCAGTTCGCGTCGGCACCGAACATCGCGGCCTTCAACAGGCTCGAGCAGATGACCGACTTGGCCACAGTACGTGCGGTCTGCAGATCCGCAGCGCCTGTGCATTTGCATTCAAGCAGCTTTGTCGCGCCCTCTCCGTCGCCTGCGATCATGCGGCAGAGTCCTACATTTACTGTATTGAGAGCCTTCATGAACTCGTCAAATTCAGTGCCCTCAGCCGTGATCTCTGTATTGCCCGCCATGCCGTTTGCCAGGACGGTAACCATGTCATTTGTCGAGGTATCGCCGTCAATGCTCAGCATGTTAAATGTTCCGGTAATATCGCCCTTGAGCGCTTTGTTCAGCATCTCAGCGGAAATAGCCGCATCCGTCGTGATGAATACGAGCATGGTCGCCATATCGGGATGGATCATGCCGCTGCCCTTTGCGATACCGCCGAGATGACAGGTCTTTCCGCCGATCTCGAACTCAACCGCGATCTCCTTCATCACGGTGTCGGTCGTCATAATGCCCTCGGCTGCCGCAGCGTCGTCATTTGCGTCGAGAGATGCAACGAGTGCCGGGATACCGTTTTTGATGGGCTCGATGTCCAAGGGCTGTCCGATAACACCGGTCGAAGCCACTACCACGTCCTTGGGGCTGATATTCAGTGCCTCACCGAGCAGCTCGCACATCTGCTCCGCGATCTCGATGCCGTTCGCGTTGCAGGTATTGGCGTTGCCGCTGTTGCAGATGACTGCCTGCGCGATGCCGTCCGAGATATTCTGCTTAGTCACGGTCAGGGGCGCACCCTTGACCAGATTTGTCGTATAAACCGCTGCTGCCTTTGCGGGTACCTCGCTCATGATCAGCGCCAGATCCTTCTTTGTCCTGTTCTTCCTGATCCCGCAGTGCACTCCGCCTGCCGAAAAGCCTTTTGCGGCACAAATTCCTCCGTTGATGAATTTCATAGTATTCTCTCCGTTTCTATTTACATACTATAGTTAATAAAAATCACTTCGCAGCTTGCGCATGCGTCCGGCCGATGGCTGCGGGTTTATCTCCGGACATTTAAGCCGGTTGTTTCCTCGGTGCCCATAACTATATTCATGTTCTGGATTGCGGCACCCGACGCACCCTTACCGAGATTGTCGAATCTCGATACGAGAAGTATGCGCTCATCATTGCCGGTCACCGTTACTTCCATATCGTCGCGTCCCGCGAAAGCTCCCGCCGACATAAAGCCTTCCTCGCCGGCATCCTTCACAAAACGCACGAGTCCGCTACCATTGTAATACTCCGAATACACTTCTTCAATGTTAGAGATCGTTCCTTTCACATCGGACGCAAACAGCGGCACCGTGACCTCCATGCCCGCGTAATAGGGAGCGACTATGGGGCAGAACACCGGGGCGATCTCCAGCCCGCATACAGCGCTCATCTCGGGCAGATGTTTGTGCTTCTGCGATATGCCGTACATTCTCGGCGCGTCGAGCAGCTCCGGTCTGCCGTCCGCTTCGTACTCTGCGATCATCTTTTTTCCGCCGCCCGAATAGCCCGTAAGAGAAAAGGCGCTGAGCTTTATGTCTTTTTTCAGAATGCCCTTTTCAATGAGCGGTGCGACCAGTGCTATAAACCCGCTCGCATGACATCCGGGATTGGCGATCCTCTGCGAAGCCGCGATCGACGCCCTGCGTCCTCCGATCTCCGCAAAGCCGTAGGTCCAGCCTGCTGCCGTCCTGTGCGCCGTGGAGGTGTCGATAACACAGGTGTCCGGATCCGTGATCAGGCTCACCGCCTCGACCGCCGCTGCGTCGGGCAGGCACAGGAACGCGATGTCCGCGCCGTTTAAAGCCTCCGCTCTCGCCGCATTGTCCTTTCGCAGCTCCTCGCTGAGCTTAACGAGCTCGATATCCTTGCGTCCTTCAAGCCTCTCGTATATCCTGAGTCCGGTCGTACCGGCACTT
>JAGCSS010000029.1 GCA_017964055.1 Lachnospiraceae bacterium | reverse complement strand
CTCCATCAGCGCGCAGTTGCAGGATTTCATAAGAGACTGCGCCAGTGTCAGGGTGCCGTGTCCGTTTTTGTTGTTGCAGCCGATCCTCCAGCCGCCGACTTCCTTATAGCCTATGCAGTCGAAAGTGTCCGATGTGAGGATAGCGTCCTCCTCGAGCGCCGAAGCCACGGTTATGGTCTTAAAAGTCGATCCCGGCTCATAGCTGTCGGATACGCAGAAATTACGCCAGATCTTATACAGGGCGTTCAGCTTCTGCTCATCGTTCATCGACTCGAGTTCGGTCGGGTCGACAAAGCCCTCTAGCGAACGGGGATTGTTCAGATCGTATTCATTGTTCGATGCCATCGCGAGGATCTCGGAAGTATTGGGGTCCATCACGATCACGCCTATGTTCTTGCAGCCGGTATTCTCAATGAAATCGGCGACATTTTTCTCCACAACAGTCTGTATGTTGTAATCGATCGTCGAATAGATATCGTTGCCGTTTATTGCCTCTTTGATGACCTTCTGGCTGTTCAGCTCGGAATCGTAGTATCCGCTCGTCTGGCCGTCGATGCCGGTCAGACGGTCATTGTAATAGGCCTCGAGTCCGTATGTGCCCACGCCCGCCTTCGTCGTAAAACCGATAACGTGCGAAGCCAGTTTTGAATAGGGATAAACCCTGTCGAACTCTTCCTCAAACCACACGCCTACTACGAATTTATGCGAATTCTTATATGCGTTGTAAGCCGACACCAGCGAGTAATCGACATTTTTCTCATAGACCAGATAGGAACTCTTCGCATTCGAATCGATCAGGTTCTTCAGCTCGTCCCTGTCATACCCGAATATCTCGACCAGCGCATCGAGCGAAGGCTTTAAGAAATAATCCCTTGAAAGGATAACGGCCGGGTCCAGGACCAGATTGTAGTTTTTCTCGCTCCTTGCGAGCACGATGCCGTTTCTGTCGAGTATCCTTCCTCTTTCGGCGTTCAGCACCGATGATGTGTAGCTCTGCTGCGAAAGCACGGCTTTGGCGTATTTATCGCCGTTTACGTTGTTAAGATACACGAGTCTTCCGATAAGTGCTCCGGAAAAAACAAGTATCACAAAGAAAACCACGTAAAGGCTTCTCTTCATGACACTTGTGACTTTTCTCTCTCTTTTTCTTCTCTCGCTGTATCTTGAGTCTTCCATAGCTTACCGACGTTCCTTACTTCGTGGGGATAGCGGAATGCTGTCTCACATATCCTTCCTCGGCGGGCTCGTAATAAACCACCTGATTATTATCGGGGTATACCATTCCGAGCTTTGCCACCGCAACAGTATAAATATAATTTCTGGAAATTTCGGTGTCAAGTGCGGAGCTCAATGATTCGTTCAGGGCTTCCACATCCGCGAGCTTTGTCTCGGCGATCCTGATCTGCTTTTCGGCCTGATTGATCTTCGACTGAACCTCGAGATATCCGAATGCCGACGAAAGCAGTGCCGCGATCGCGACCGCGAATACCATTACGGGGAGCAGACCGACCTTGACTCTGTACTTAACGCGGGTCCCGGGCTCTTTAACGGTCTCCCTGCCGCGATCGTTCCTGCGTTCGGGACGTCCGGTCCTGCGCTCTTCGCGCTCGGGATACTCGTATGCGGGCTCCGCATCGTACATAAGCTCCTCTTCCTCATCGTACTCATCGGGAACAACAGCAAGCTGACGCGCCGCATTACCGTTGAACGCATTGCCGCGGTTAAGATTGCTGTAATAATTTCTGTTGTAGGCGTATTTGTTTGTCTTCTGTGCCATAGTCATTACCTCTCTTTGCGCCTTTATGCTCTCTCAAAGATCCTGAGCTTCGCGCTCTTGGATCTCGAATTCTCGTTTAATTCTTCCTCCGAAGGAAGTATGGGCTTTTTTGTGAGATGCCTGCCCTTTGATACCCTGCCGCATACACATACCGGAAAGCTCGGAGGGCAGATGCACGGCTTCTCGGCCGTATTGAACGCGCTCTTTACGATCCTGTCTTCGAGCGAATGGAAGGTGATGATGCATAGCCTTCCGCCGGGGTTCAGCCTGTCTATCATGGCTCCGATCGATTCCTTTAAGACCTCGAGCTCTCTGTTGAGCTCGATCCTGATCGCCTGGAATGTTCTCTTTGACGGATGTGAGCCTTTCTCTCTGACCTTCGCGGGGATCGAAGCCCTGATGATATCATTCAGTTCAAATGTCGTCTCTATCGGTTTTTTCTGCCTCTCGATGCAGATGTGTTTTGCTATGTTCTTTGCGAAATTGTCTTCGCCGTAATCACGGATGATCCTGTAAAGCTCAGCCTCGGGATAAGTGTTTACGATCGTCGCCGCCGTAAGCTCCTGCCTGCGGTCCATCCTCATGTCCAGCGGCGCGTCGGTGTTGTACGAAAAGCCTCTCTCGGGGGTATCGAGCTGATACGATGAAACTCCCAGGTCCAGCATGATACCGTCCACCTTGCATATGCCGTTGTCATCAAGCACCTTCGCGAAATCCGCGTAATTGCATCTTGCGATGATGTGCTTCGACGGAAATCTGTCGAGTCTCTCGGTCGCAGCCTTTATCGCGTCCTCATCCTGGTCGATGCCGATCAGCAGTCCGGTCTCAAGTCTCTTCGCAACCTCGCTCGAATGTCCCGCTCCGCCGAGCGTTCCGTCCACGTAGATGCCGTCGGGCTTAATGTTCAGGCCCTCAATCGTTTCGTCAAGGAGAACCGAATAGTGTTTGAAATTTTTGCTTTCTTCCATCGGTAACTCCTTTCACTTCGTTTCAGGCATTCGCAGTTTCGCCTTCGGCGAATTCTGCTTGCCTTCCGCTTCGCTTATTTAAACCTCAGTCCGTATTCGGTGGCGAGCTTCTCGGCGATATCCTCCATAGGAGCCGAAGGAGCAACACTGTCGAGTCTTTCCTTCGCCCAGAGCTCGATCTTGCCGATCGCTCCGACGAATACCACGTCTTTCTCGATACCGGCCATTTTCTTCAAGTTCGCCGGGACGAGCACTCTGCCCTGCTTATCGAATTCCAGCTCCGAGGCGTTCTGTGTGAAGAATCTCTGCAATTCTCTGGTCTCTCTCGTAAAGGGGAGCTCCTCGAGCTTCATCACGAAGCTTTCCCAGTCGGCGTATGTCCACATGTAAAGACAGCCATCGAGTCCCGCCGATACCACGAAGTTCTCACCGAGTCCCTCGCGGAACTTAGCCGGAACGATGACTCTGTTCTTGGGGTCTATTGAATGATTGAATTCACCCATGAACATGGCCGTTTTTCCTCCACTACGTGACACTTTGTTGCTCTAATCACCACTTTGCTCCACTTGTACGATTATAATACAACGAAAATTGCTCTTTTTCAAGCACAATTCGGCTGAAATATCAGAAATCTCGCGGTTTTTTATCAAAACGAACATATTTTCGATAAAATATTCAAAAAACTTCGAAAGTTTGTTTGGTTTTATCACGAAAACGCGCAAAAAAGAGCCTCCGTCCATCATAACGAAAGCTCTTAATGTCTGTTTTATATTCGATTTTATAATTTCAGTTAAAATATTAACCCTTTTTACGCTTCTTTTGCCTTGCCGTAACCACAGAAGCTCGGCTTAGTGCCGTTTACCTTTGCCCTGTGCCGCAGGAACAGGATCAGCGCGGCGCTGCCCACTACCAGAATGCCGCTCAGCAGCTGCGAAACCGCGATACCGGTGTTCCAGAGGAACAGCTGATCTGTCCTCAGGCCTTCTATCCAGAGTCTGCCGAGTCCGTATCCGAACAGATACAGCAGCAGGATCTCGCCGTCAAACTTCTTATAGCGCCAGAAGCAAATGAGTATGATCAGCAGCGCCAGGTTCCACAGCGACTCATAGAGGAACGTCGGCTGCACCTGGATGCAGTCGAAGCCGTCGACAGAAGTCGTGATATTGTTCCTGATCTCCATGATAGCCGCAAGCGCCTTATCCTTGCCCGCATAGAGCTCCGCAACTCTCGCATCACTCATCAGAGCCGGCTTGAAATAGTTGCTCAGGTTCGCGTCATCCACCCTGATCTGCATCGCGAGCAGACTGTTCGTGTAATTGCCGAAGCACTCACGGTTGAAGAAGTTGCCCCAGCGGCCGATGATCTGGCCGACGAGCATGCCGAGGATACCTGTATCAACAAGCACTCCGCCCTTCATCTTCTTTATCCGGCAGTAGAGGAACGCGAAACTT
>JAGCSS010000232.1 GCA_017964055.1 Lachnospiraceae bacterium | reverse complement strand
TATTTCCTCGGCACCTGGGAGGGCGAGCCTTTCGCGATGTTCAACGGTTCCGTGACCGGCGTGCATGTGAAAAATGTCTGCATTTACGGTGAAGGCACGATCGACGGCGGCGCCGATAAGGAAAACTGGTGGAAGGATCCGAAGGTGATCAACATTGCGGCCAGACCCAGACTCATCTTCCTGAAAGGCTGCGAGAATATCACGTTTACGGGAGTTACTCTGTCAAACAGCCCCGCATGGACCGTGCATCCTTTTTTCTCCCAAAAACTCGGCTTGTACAGCCTGACGATAAACAATCCCTGGGCTTCGCCGAATACCGACGGCATCGATCCCGAATCCTGCGACGGAGTGGAGATTGCGGGAGTTCATTTCTCGCTCGGTGACGACTGCATAGCGGTCAAGTCCGGCAAGATCGAGATGGGGCGCCTGTATAAGACTCCCTCAAAGAACCTGCATATCTACGGCTGCCTGATGGAGGACGGACACGGAGCGGTGACCGTCGGCAGTGAGGCTGCCGCGGGCGTATGTGAGCTCGTTGTCGAGAGATGCAGATTCCTGCGCACCGACCGCGGACTGCGCATCAAGACGAGGCGCGGCAGAGGCAAGGACAGTGTGATGGACAACATCATCTTCCGCGATATCGAGATGGACGGAGTGGTCACGCCTTTTGTGGTGAATTCGTTCTATTACTGCGATAAGGACGGCAAATCGGATTACGTTCAGGACCGTTCCCCGCTGCCGGTTGACGAGCGTACGCCGCTGATCAAGAGGCTCGTTTTCGAGCGCATAAAGGCGGTCAACTCCCATTACGCGGCAGGCTGGATCGAGGGACTGCCCGAGCAGCCGATCGGTGAGATAGTCTTAAAGGACATCGAAGTAAGCTTCGATAAGAACGCGAAAAAGGGCATTCCCGCGATGGCTCTCAATGTGCCCGAATGCTGCAGGGAGGGCTTTATCGTAAAGAACTGCACGAATTTCATTCAGGATAACGTGGTGATACACAGGGACTGAAGTCCGCGGGGGCGGATGTCTCCCGAAACGCGGCCGGACCGCGATCATAAATACAGACGGTGTAGTAAAGGAGAGCAGGACAATGTCAAATTATTCAGTCGGAATAAGACTTCATGACGTAAGACCCGGGACCATCGAAGAGCGTGTTGCCGAGGCGCACGCGCAGGGCTTTAAGTGCGCCCATATCGCGCTCTCCAAGCTCATCGACGATTATTCGACCGCCGACGCGGCGCTGACACCGGGCTTTGCGATGTACCTTAAAAAGCTGTTTGCGGCGAGCGACCTCGATATAGCGGTGCTCGGCTGTTATCTGAACCTCGCGATTCCGGACAAAGAGGCTTACCGCAAAACCGTCGAGAGATATGTGGCGCACTTAAGGTTTGCGGCGCTGCTCGGCTGCGGCGTGGTAGGCACCGAGACGGGCGCCCCGAACGTCGATTATCATTACGAGGAGGCCTGCAAGAGCGAGGACGCGTTAAAGATATTCATCGAAGGCGTAAGACCTGTCGTTGAGGCGGCGGAGAAGTCGGGAGTCATCCTGGCGATCGAGCCCGTTGCGCGCCACATCGTTTACACTCCCGAGAGAGCGCGTAAGGTGCTCGACGAGATCGCGTCACCGAACCTGCAGATCATATTCGATCCGGTAAATCTGCTCGACGAGGCGAACTGCCGCGATCACAAGGCTGTCATCAAGAATGCCATCGACGTGCTCGGACCCGATATCGCAATCGTGCATGTAAAAGATTTTGACCTTAAGGACGGCAAGCTGGTTTCGATGGCTGCCGGACTCGGAGTTATGGATTATTCAGACATAGTTGATTTCATTGTCAGAGAAAAGCCCTACATCCAGTGTACGCTCGAGGACACAAAGCCCGATAACGCGGTGGCTGCGAGACTTTTCTTTGAAGGCGGAGCGAGGAGATAATACTTCTGCAGACGATGGATGCTGCACGGACGGAGCATCCGGATTGGAGAACGGATTTGGACAAGATCGCTGAATATATCGATTATCTGCTGGAGGGCAGCACACCCGACGCCCCGCTCTGGAACATAGAGAAGATCAAAATGGGCAAAAAGGTGACCTGGAACTATGTTGACGGCTGCATGATCGGAGCCGTGCTCGAGATGTACGATATTACGGGCGAAGAAAAGTATCTGAGATTCGCCGATGCTTTTACGGATCACAGGGTCATGGAAGACGGGACCATCGACGGGTATTCGGTGGATGAGCTCAATATCGACAATATCAATGCCGGAAAGACGCTCTTTAAGCTCTGGGACAAAACGGGAAAAGAAAAGTACCGCAAGGCTATCGATCTGATATATTCGCAGATCGCGCGTATGCCCCGGACCGCCGAAGGGTCGTTCTGGCATAAAAAAATATACCCCGATCAGGTATGGCTCGACGGTCTGTACATGTGCCAGCCCTTCTATACGGAGTATGAAACACGGTTCAACTGCTGCGGGAATTACGACGATATCTACAGGCAGTTCGAACTGGTGAAGCAGAACATGCTCGACGCGAGGAGCGGCCTGTATTACCATGCTTACGACTGTTCGCGCAAGGCATTCTGGTGCGATAAGGTGACCGGCCTTTCGAACAATTTCTGGCTGCGGGCTATAGGATGGTTCTCCATGGCCATGCTCGATACGCTGAACGCCGCGGATCCCGCATACGGAGACGGCAAAGCTTTTGCCGCGCTGAAGGACCAGTATGTCTCACTGATGAAGGCGATGCGTGAGTATCAGGATGCTTCGGGCATGTGGTATCAGGTGGTCAATGTCGGCGGAATGAAGGAAAACTACCTCGAAACGAGCGGCAGCGCGATAATGGCGTACTCGTACCTGCGCGGCGCAAGACTCGGATTCCTGCCCGCCGAATACGCCGAATACGGCAAAGAAGCGTTTAACGGTATATGCGATAAATATATGACCTCGGACAGTGACGGGATACATCTCGGAGGCATATGCCTCGTTGCGGGACTCGGCGGTCCGCAGATGAGGTCGGGAACCTATGAATACTACATGTCGGAGCCTGTGGTCAAGGATGACGCAAAGGGCGTAGGTCCCTTCCTGCTCGCGTATTCCGAGATGTTAAGACTCGGGAAGTGACCGGCCTTCGGGGCGCATGAGGGCCTTTAAGACGGGCTCGAACTCCTCGAGCGCGGAATAGCCCGCTTCACTTACGGCATAACGGCCGCTGCCTTTCTTTTCGAACCATCTGTAATAGTTGGCGCGAAGGATCGCAGCGGTCTTTTCTATGCCCGAAGCCACCCGGACCGAATGCGTATCGGCCTCACCGCCCAGTGAACACAGCGCATCGAGAACGATAAGGGCCTCCTCGCGGTATCCGGTGATGAGCTTGGTGCCCGAGACGCCGCCGGTGTTGAGCTTGGTCTTGCGCTTGTTGAATTCCTTCGAGACCTCCGCGCTCTTGCGGGCGTTGCGGGCTCGGAACGTGCTGAGCTCGCAGACTACGGGCTCGTTTGCCACCGAAACGGTCTTAGTGCGCTTGGTGACCGTGATCAGGCCTATGCCGAGTCTTTTTAGCAGATACAGCTTGTCGGTAAACGAGTGCGAGCGCATGTCCTTCGGGCAGAAAATGCCTATATAGACCGAATCCGCGACTTTCTGCCTGAGAGCCGCCTGCTGCACCGCTTTGAAGTCCAGGGTCAGCTTCAGCTCCACAGCCACGCTCATTCCGTCCTTTTCCATATACAGGTCGATGTCCTTGACCTCGCCGTCGCACACATATCCAAGCTTTTCGAAATAGGTCTTTACAGGCCCGAACAGGTCTTTTTCCATGGTTTTTTCTTCACTTTTCTTATTTTTCACAAAAAAATGTATATTTTTTCACATATACCCGTTTATAATAGGTGTAGTTATATAGTACCATGTGAATTGCACAAATGAAAGCGGGTTGATATATATAGACAGAAGGAGTATATTTATAAGGCTCGCTGCGGTCACTGCTGCGGTCATGCTGTTTGCCTGCGGATGCAAAAAGGATCCGGCGGGGCAGCAGGCTGACGCCGGACCGGTGACGGGGCTGAATGTTTTTTTCTTCGAGACGAAGGATGATTCGGACGCGATACTGATCACTTCGCCCGGGGCAAATATCATGATAGATACGGGGCTGTATCTCGAAGCTCCGAAGCTTATGGATTCGCTGGCGGAAAAGCACGTTGAGCATCTGGACATGCTGGTGCTCACGCATCCCGACAAGGATCATATCGGCGGCGCGCAGAGCGTGCTGAACGGACTGAAGGTCGACATGCTGATAATGTCGAGGGCCACAAAGAATTCGGAGGAGCAGGCGCTCTTATCGAGCGCGATGGACCGCGAGGGGCTTACGGTCGATATCCCGACAGAGACAGAGACATTTGAGTTCGGAGCTCTCAAGCTCACCGTATATCCCGCGTGGCAGGATGACTACGATAAAACGAACGATTACTCGGTCGCGGTGCTGGCGGAG
>JAGCSS010000231.1 GCA_017964055.1 Lachnospiraceae bacterium | reverse complement strand
TGAAGTTTGCCGACCGTGCGCATAAGAGGATCGAATATTCCGACCAGATAATATATAAGCTCCATGTGCGCGGTTTTTCGAAGGATGTGAGTGCGCATGCGGAGGCACCCGGGACCTTTAAGGCCGTGACCGCAAAGGTCCAGTATATCAGATCCCTCGGTTTCAACGCAGTGCTCCTGATGCCCTGCTACGATTTAGACGAGGTGATGCCCGCAGGCTTCGGACAGCCCGCGAGGATCAATTACTGGGGCTAAGGCTCGCCCGCGAATTATTTCGCTCCCAAGACTGCCTATGCCGCAGATCCGAAAAAGGTCTGCGAGGAGTTTGCCTCGATGGTAAAAGCCTTTCATGCAGCCGGGATCGAAGTCCTGATGGAGATGGATTTCACGCCGCAGGTGCCCGATATACTGACTCTCGAGGTCCTGCGCTTCTGGCACGAGACCTATCATATCGACGGCTTCAGGCTGATGAGCGGCAGCTTTTCACCGAGGCTGGCCGCCACCGATCCCTATCTGAGGGGCGTAAAGCTCATACGTGACCACTGGAGCGAGGACTGCACCGGGACGATGCAGCTTCGTGAAAGACCGGTGCTCGCCGAGTCAAACGACGATTATATGGAGGCCGTTCGCAGATTCCTGATCGGCGATGAGGGCGTGGCTAAGGAGTTCTCCGAGAGGATACGCGACAACGGAAATCTCGCGGCAAAGGTCAACTATTTTGCCGATCACAACGGCTTTACGCTGGCGGATGTATTCTCCTACGATGTCCGTCACAATGAGGCCAATAACGAAAAAAACCTTGACGGGCGCGAGATCAATCACAGCTGGAACTGCGGCGTGGAGGGACCTGCCGCAGGGCGGACCGTGAACAGACTTCGCCTGAAGATGATAAAGAACGCGCTGGCGGTGCTTTTCATGTCGCAGGGCGCTCCGATGCTGATGGCCGGAGACGAGTGCGGAAGCACCCATTACGGCAACAACAACCCTTACTGCTGCGATAACGCGCAGGGCTGGGTCGTATGGCAGAACAACGCGTTTGCCAATGAGATCAGGCGTTTTACGAAGGATATGATCGCCCTGCGCAGGGCGCACCGTATCTTCTCGAACATCATAGAGCTGCGGGGCTCGGATTATATCCACAGCGGATGCCCGGACGTTTCCTTCCACGGTACCAAGGCCTGGTATCCCGATTTCGGGTATTTCTCGAGGACTCTGGGCATGCTGCTCAACGGCGAATACGCGATCACCGACCGCGTGAACAGGGATACTTCGTTTTATGTGGCCTTCAATATGCACTGGGAGGAGCATGAATTCGATCTGCCCTCGGTAAATCACAGTACCTTCAGGTTCGTGTTCGCGACCGATGCGAAGACCGTGTTCGACGGCGGAAAGACCTGCTGCGTTGCGCCGAGGAGCATTGCCGTATTTGCTGTGGAAAAGGGCAAAGGAAAAGGATAATACTTATGATCGCACTCCATGTCACCGATATTAAGAACTTCATGTCGCAGCTCTTTGGCGGTACCTCCTTCGACAATTTCAGCTTTGTTGAGGGCGATATCAGCGTGGCCGTGGATTATCACATCGACGGGCAGATCAACCGGGCTTTCTTCGGAGATGACGAAAAGCCCGAAGCCGCATTTCAGAGCTGGGAGCAGACAAAGCCGATAGTTACGCAGATGATCAAGGGAAAGAGGCTTCCCGTTTCGATGAAGCTGGTCCTTAAAAAGCCCGGACAGGGCGATCTGACCTATTTGCTCAACATCCGCTTCGACAACAACAATCTGCTGCTCGTGACGGGCATATCCCACACCGTTTTCACTCTGGACAAAACGGGTGAGAAGGAATGGGACGACAATATGCGCGGCTTCCTCGCACGCAACGGTATCGAATTTGAGGAGATGTAGGCGGCGCGATCATTAAAGAAAAATAAACAGTTTATTAAATGTTAGCACTCATGGCAAATGAGTGCTAATTTTGATTGACAATGATTTTCAGACGGATTATTATTACAGAAGAAGAACAACACCCGTAGCCCGGCGTCACAAGCGCCGGGGCTAAATCCAACCGGGTGCTCCATAGAGGTTATATATGAGCATGGAAAAAGGTAATCTTTCAATCAATTCGGAGAACATTTTCCCCATTATCAAAAAGTGGCTTTATTCGGATCACGACATATTCTACCGCGAGCTGATATCGAACGGCAGCGACGCGATCACAAAGCTTAAGAAACTGGCCATGATCGGCGAGTTCGAAGAGAAGGACGGAGAGGAGTATAAGATCGAAGTCGAGGTATCGCCCGAGGAAAAGACCATCGTTATCAGGGATAACGGTATCGGTATGACCGCGGACGAGGTTAAGGAGTACATCAACCAGATCGCGTTCTCGGGTGCAGCCGATTTCCTTGAAAAATATAAGGACAAGGCGAACGACGACCAGATCATCGGTCATTTCGGACTCGGTTTCTATTCGGCGTTCATGGTTGCGCACAGGGTAACGATATCGACCCTTTCCTATAAAAAGGACGCACAGCCCGTTTTCTGGTCCTCCGAGGAGGGCATGGAGTTCGAGATGGGCGAGGGCGACAAGGCTGAGCGCGGTACCGAGATCACTCTTTACCTGAACGAGGACAGCTATGAGTTCGCGAACGAGTACAGGGCAAAGGAAGTCCTCGACAAGTACTGCTCGTTCATGCCCGTTCCGATCTATTTTAAGAACGTTGACGCAAAGGAAGAACCCAAAAAAGACGAGGTCATCGACGCCGATGTAAACGAAAAAGGCGAGGCTTCCGAGTCAGAAGGCAAAAAAGAAGAGAAAAAGGGTCCTAAGCCGATCAACGAGACGGCTCCCCTGTGGACCAAGCATCCCAACGACTGCACCGAAGAAGAGTATAAGGATTTCTACCGCAAGGTATTCCACGATTACAGAGAGCCCCTGTTCTGGATCCATCTGAACATGGACTATCCGTTCAACCTCAAGGGTATCCTCTACTTCCCGAAGATCAATATCGAGTACGAGAGCATCGAGGGCGTTATCAAGCTCTATTCGAACCAGGTATTCATCGCGGATAACATCAAGGAGGTCATCCCTGAGTTCCTGATGCTCTTAAAGGGTGTCATCGACTGTCCCGACCTGCCCCTTAACGTATCGAGGAGCGCGCTGCAGAACGACGGCTTCGTTAAGAAGATCAGCGATTACATCACCAAGAAGGTTGCGGACAAGCTCTCGGGTATGTTCAAGACCG
>JAGCSS010000230.1 GCA_017964055.1 Lachnospiraceae bacterium | reverse complement strand
TTTGTATTCTTAAATATAGGTAACTTTTAGTGAGTATACATCCCTTCTTCCTTATGCTAAAGTTAATATAGAAAACCCCGTTTGGAGGAATACAAATCCGTAAATATCTGAAGGAAGGCTCTTTCGATGATGAGCCTGCTGAGGTATAATAAGGATGTTGTTTAAAAGAGACCCCGTTATCGGGTAAATACACAGAGGAGAGTTTTGATGAGCGTTTTGTTTGTATTACTGGGAGTTGCCGCGCTCGGCGCAGGCATCTGGCTGCTCGCGCGCAAGGAAGCGAAGAAGGTACCGGGCATCATTCTGATCGTATTTTCGGTGTTCTTCTTTCTGATCGGCTTAGTGATGGCGGGCGGAAGCAGTGATGAGCCGGAGAGAAAGAAGGACGATTCCGGATCCGCGGCGGAGAATACTATTACGGATGTTCCCGATCTTAAGGGCCTTACGGTCGATGATGAGAAGGTCAAGTTCGATTCCGACTATGCTGAGATCGTGATCGAGCCTGATGACGCGAAAGACCATCCGGAGGACACCATTAAGGGCGTTACCGCGGAGGGCCTGGAGTGGTCGACTTCGAAGAAGGACGGCACCGGCGATATCCACATGAAGGTCGACGGCAAGAACGTCACCGCGAAGGTCACTCCGAAGGAAGATAAGAAGACCGGCAATAAGACGAAGGCAGACGCGGGCAAAGCCGCGGCGGCCGCTTCGAAGGTCGTTACAACAGGTTATAAGAAGGGTGTTATGAATTACAATCGCGATTATGCGATATGGTATGTTGAGGCTGCGCAGTGCCTGGTTTATTATCCCGCGCAGCTCAAGCTCTCAAAGACCTATGAGAACCAGACTGCGGTATTCACCGACAGCAGAAGCAAGGCGAGCCTTAAGATCACTCTCGGAGAGAATGAGTTCGCGTCCATGGACGAGGTTGAGAGCCTGATCGCGAACACCGAGTATAATAAGGTGCTTGCGTCCGGAACCGACTGGTATTCGACCGAGGCAAAGGGCAAGAGCATGACCGAATTCACGGTTGTGGGCCTTGGCAATAAGTACACGGTTACCGCGGCGCTCACTTATGAGAATAAATATTCGTTTGTTTTCGATGAACTCAGCAAGCTCATCAAATGCAAGTTCGTCGAAGGCGGCAAGTGGGTCAGCACCGCAGGCATCGGATCGGTCGGCAAGAAGGTTCCCGTGCTCGCCAACAAGTATGACAGCGGGACCATTGACTGGAGAGTCGTTTCCTACTTCATGAGCGATCTGGGCTGCATCCTGAATTACCCCGACGTTTTCACGAAGATGTACATTGACGGACCGGAAGAGACCTATTATTTCACCGATCCCGTTACCGGCGCATATATCAGAACCTACAGGCAATACAGCAATGACACGCTGATAGGAGAGGTTGTGAGCGATATCGGACCTGCCGATCATGAGATCCTTGACGATTCTTCGATGAGATGCTACACCATCGAGCAGGGCAGCGTGACCTACTATTATGTCAAGATCGCGAACGGCTGGATCTACCGTGCCGAGATGATAGTGCCCGAAAAGGCGGAAAAGCTGTACAAGGGTCTTGCGAACGGCATGACCGTATACGCTTCGGGAGACGCGGTTGAATCGCCCGAGATGACCGATATCTTCTATGCGGAGAAGCATTGTATCGTTACGATCCCGGTCACTTTCCAACCCACATCCGACAGCTATACATTTGTTGATTATTTCAACGGAACAGAGCTTCATGTGGCGTTCGCGGCAGTCGACGAGACGGACACCGGCAATATCTTCGATACTTTCGAGGTTGTCGCGGATGACGCGGACATCTATATCGAGGATGCCGTGGTAAGATGGCATAACAAAGACGGTCTCTTTATCGGCGGAACCGGTGCGAATGACGACTGTCTGGTCGAGGTACCCGGCTCAAAGGCCTACAGTCACTATTCAGACTGCTGGACAATGTTTGACATACGCTTTACTGACGACAAAAAGGCACCGACCATAGCGGAGACCATTGACGAGGAGAAACAGGAAGCCGCTGAGAACGCGAGCGATCCCGAGGAAGAAGATGAGCCCTGGCTTGAGCCCAATCAGACGGAGCCTACTCCGACTCAGGAGGCTAAGGCTGATCCTACTCCCAAGCCCGCTACGCCTACGCCCAAACCGGCTACCCCTACTCCCGAGCCTACTCCCACACCGGATCCCGGCCCGGGCGATCCCGGAGAAGATGAGAACCGTCTATACTATGAGGATATTGCCGAAGAGATTGGAATCGAAGATTATTATGAGTACGGAATGTCCTATTACGGAACCGCCAATTACATTTGGTACAGGTTTGATTCCGACGATGCCGATTTCAGAAACAGGAGAATGAACCCGTATGTGCTGGGACTTGACGAACTGATCACAAAGAGCGGTCTCAAGTATCAGGGAATTGAAAAGGTTTTATATACCGACAGAGATTTCCGAATGGGATATGACGATCCCGCTACCTATGGTTATGTTTATTCCGGCAAGATAAAGGGCCATGAGGATCTCGGAAATGTTCATGTGGTTGTCAGAAACGATCTGTATGGCGAATGCGTGGATGTGGCCTGGCTGTACGATGATTATGAAGACGCACCTCTTAAGAGAGGTGAACTGTTCGTTACCGACAGTTTTGTTGATTTTGTCAATGAGTATTTCTGTTACGGAGCAGGCAGGACCTCGGCTACCACGGTTTGGCACTGCGGGGATCTGGCGGCTGATATCATGTTTGCCGCTGATTTCCTGGCATGGATTTACGATCCCGATGCGGAAGTGCAGCCGTATTATGTGATCGGCGGCGATACCAGCGGAGACTACGGCTGGTTCGGCGCGACCGTCTGCGATTACGATGAGAACGGCGAACTTCAGGTTCTCTTCCGTGTTATTTACTCGCGAGACGGTGATCACTGGAACTTCCTGACGAATGTCAAAGGCGAATGGCAGTCGGTATATGATTTCTACAGTGACTGATCATTCCATGATGATACGATAAATATTTACGACAGCCACGGGGACGGTTCTTTTGGTAACGAACTGCGTTACCAAAAGAACCGTCCCCGCGGCATTTTTTATTATGGAAGAAAAGACTTGCGATTTTCTTTGAATATGCTATAATCTTAAAGTTTAAAAGACTAGGAAGGTAAAACGGCGATGCAGACGGAGCATCCCGCGCGCAGTACGAAAGAAGGAAAGAAAGATTATGAAACGCGAAGATATCAGAAACATTGCGATCATCGCTCATATTGACCATGGTAAGACAACGCTGGTCGACTGCTTACTGAAGCAGAGCGGTGTTTTCCGCCAGAATCAGGTCGTTGAGGAACGAGTCATGGACTCGAACGATCTTGAGAGAGAAAGAGGAATCACGATCCTTTCGAAGAATACGGCGGTCAATTACAACGGAATAAAGATAAATATCATAGACACACCCGGCCACGCCGATTTCGGCGGCGAGGTTGAGCGAGTGCTCAAGATGGTTAACGGCGTAATCCTCGTCGTTGACGCAGTTGAGGGCCCGATGCCCCAGACCAAATTCGTTCTGAAAAAGGCTCTGGAGCTGAACCTGCCCGTTATCGTCTGCCTCAATAAGATCGACCGTCCCGAGGCAGATCCCGCACGTGTAATCGATGAAGTGTTCGATCTCTTCATCGAGCTCGACGCGAGTGAGGA
>JAGCSS010000229.1 GCA_017964055.1 Lachnospiraceae bacterium | reverse complement strand
GAAGCTCGCAGCCAAGAAGGCGGCAATGAGCGAGAAGGAGCTGAAGAAGCTCGTTGAGCAGACCAAGGCTTACAACGAGTGGAACAGCTCGGAAGGCACCAACGACGAGACGCTCGCAAAGCTTGTTACCGTTGATCCCGGAAAGCTTGACGTTACAGCTCCCGCTTATGATACAAAGCGTACAGAGAAGAACGGCGTTACCATCGTTACCGCGAATATCGACAGCGACGTATCCTTCTACAGATACTCCTTCGATATCTCGAACCTCAACAAGAAGCAGGTTAGATACCTGAACGAGTACATCGGATGCCTCGGTCTGTCTACCACGACACGTACACAGGAGCAGGTTTCCAACGACGCAAGAAAGTATGTCAATAACTTCAGCGCCCGCATCGCGTCGCAGGAAGTAAACGGCAAGGAAGTTCCTTCGCTGGTTGTTTCGTTCTACGCATTCAACGACAATCTTGAGAAGGCGCTCGATCACGTATTCGACATGCTTTACAATACGGATATCACAGATCCTTACAATGCTGCTTACATCGGCCAGATGGCAATGTACTCCTTAGGCACTTACTCGGATCCTGGCACCGTGAACAGCCTCCTTCAGTACGCTGCAGGCGCACCTACGAGCTATTCGATGGCGCTTTCGTGGTATCTGAACGGTATTACCGAGTATAACTTCCTCAAGGAAGCGATCTCGAGCGACGAAGGCTTTGAGCAGTATCTGGTTGGAATGAGCAATTCCATGAAGAACGTTGTAAAGCGCCAGAACTGCATTATCAGAGTCGTAGGAAGCGAGGAGAGCAGAAAGGCGTCGGTTGATTCGATGCTTGCGCGTCTTCCCAAGAAGAACAAGACCTACAAGGCCGGAACGGTAGCAAAGATTGGTGAGAAATCCAAAAACATCAAGACGATGGCTCTTGAGATGAACACACAGGCAGGATTCCTGATGTCATTATATTCGGGAGACAACAGCGATGTTAAGGAGCTTGCAGCAGAGATGGTTGCCCTTTCATTTATGAGCAACGCCGTTTACATCCCTCAGTTCAGATATGTTTTGGGCGCGTACGGCGCATACTGCGGCGCTACTTCGGACGGACTTGTATACGCACAGCTTTACCGCTCGCCCGAGGTTATAGGACCTTTCGCAGACATCCTTACGACTCCCGATATGCTCGAAGCTTACGCTCCGATGATCGAGGATTATATGGACGGCTTCAAGCTTCAGCTTATCTCGCAGCTCATCACTCCTACCGGTAAGTGGAACATGGCCAGCACCGAGCTTTATTACCTCGCTGCGGGCGACGGACACAGCCCCGAGTATGACATTGCGGCAGCCATCCGGGATCTGACCGTTGACGATATCATCGCAGCGGTTCCCGCAGTAAGGGAAGCTTACGAAAACATGGGCACCGCGGTGATCGCTACTTCCGAAGAGATCCGCTCGGCAGGCGATATGTTCGACAAGGTTTATATCCTTAAGTGATCTTAAATATCGCAATCCACAGGGGACGGTCCATCCGTCCCCTTATTTTTGTCCGGAGCGATGATCATCGGCAATTGCCGCCAGCCTTTGCTTACGGTCCGTTTTGTGATAGAATAAAAAAAGATATGGAGATTCGGAGGTGCGGCATGTTTTTTAAGAAGGATAAAAAAGAAGAGAATGCGGCGGAACTGTCCCGGTACTGGGTCAGGGTATGCCCCGATTACAACTTTGCCGAGGCGAGGCTCGAAGAATTCGGCGCGTTCTGGGATGATCTGAAGGATGCGGTCGCAGAGGATATGGAGGCCGAGCTGACCCTGAAAAGGTTTACATTTGCACTGCTTTCGATCAGGGCAGAGTCAAAGATTCAGTGCCGTAAATTTGTTATCGACGCATGGAACAGGCTTTATCCTGATGCGGGTGAGCCGGAGCTCATTATAGTCAGACGTCCGGGTGATGAGACCCTTGATGAAACGCTCGGCATAATCATGAAATATTACGGGGTGAACGAGTATCAGAAGCTGGTGGCTGAGACCGCCGAGACATTTCCGGTACTTGACGCGAGAGGCTGCAGGCAGTATTTCATCAGACAGAATTATCTGTTCGCGATCGACAGAGGCTGCGGTTTCAGCACGCTGATCGGGTCTTTCTCGCATTTCCTCCGGACTCTTTGGGTATATCCCGAGGAACGCGACGCGAACCAGAAGCAGTACGTTACCGAGAACGATCTGAAGGAGTCGGAGGACCGCGAGAACAGTGAAGATGACGGGCAGGCTTCCGATACCGAAAGCAACGGCGATGAAGACGGTTCCGAACAGACCATGTACCGCTCGTACCATGCGGAGATCATCATCGGAAAAGAGTCAAATGTAGGCGGCTGCACGAGCGTCGACGATTTCATCGACCAGCTCGGCGACAACAGCTACGGCAGACGCTACGGCGCGCTGGGCATAGATATTTCCTATTTCCTGGAGGATAAGAGATAGGATCAGTTAAGAGATTTCCTGAAGCGCATGGAACATTTCAGGGATGAATATATTTTCGTGTTCAGGGTACCAGTCCTTGAGAAAAAGGCGCTGGATGAGAT
>JAGCSS010000228.1 GCA_017964055.1 Lachnospiraceae bacterium | reverse complement strand
GCGTACGGTATCGGGCGCGTCAAAGGTGTTGTGAGCCTGCATGCTGCCGGTCACGATCTCTGCGCATGAACCCTTGATCACGGTATCTGCAAGAGAAGCTCTGATCTCGCAGCCGTCGGTCGCGGACAGATTCGTAAGAGTGATATGGATCTTCCCGTCCTTTCCGAGCGATACGGACTCGGTGAGGTTCGGAACCTTCTTATTCTCGTTAATGCCGACCTTCTCGGTCTCGATGAAGCTGTCGAGCAGCTCGCCGTCCTGATGGTGCTTATACATGTTGAATACATGATAGGTAGGCGTCTTGATCATCTTCGATCCGTCGGTCAGGATCACTGCCTGAAGTACGTTTACGAGCTGCGCGATGTTTGCCATCTTTACGCGGTCGCAGTGTTTATTGAATATATTAAGGTTAATACCGGCAACCAGAGCGTCGCGAACGGTGTTCTGCTGGTAGAGGAAACCGGGATTGGTGCCGGGCTCGACATCATACCATGTGCCCCACTCGTCAACGATCAGGCCGACCTTGTGTTCTTTGTCATATTTGTCGAGGATCGCGGTATGGCGGTTGATGAGTTCTTCCATGAACAGTGTCTTCGAAAGTGTCTCATACCATGCGTTCTCATCGAAATCGGTAGCGCTGCCCTTATGGCTCCACTCAAAAGGAACCGTATAGTAATGCAGTGAAATGCCGTCCATGAAACCATGCTGTCCGCCGCAGTTGCGGAATGCTTCCTTACATACGCCGTCGGTCCAGTCGTAATCGGCAGCGTTCGCTCCGCAGGCGATCTTGTATATAGGCTGTTTGGGATCGTAGTTGCGGATATAGGTCTGGTATCTGCGGTACATATTTCCGTAGAAATCGGGGTTCATGTTGCCGCCGCAGCCCCAGTTCTCATTGCCTACGCCGAAATAATCGACGCGCCAGGGTGCCTCATGACCGTTTTCCTTACGCATATCCGCCATCGGGGATACTCCGTTGAAGGTCATGTACTCTACCCACTCGCTCATCTCCTGAACGGTGCCGCTGCCCATGTTTCCGTTAACATAGGACTTGCAGCCGAGCTGCTCCACAAGCTCCATGAACTCGTGGGTACCGAAGCTGTTGTCTTCGACAACTCCGCCCCAGTGGGTATTGATCATTTTCTTACGCTTTTCCTTCGGACCTATACCGTCCTTCCAATGATACTCGTCGGCGAAGCATCCTCCGGGCCAACGCAGAACCGGTATCTGCATTTCCTTAAGGGCTTCAACGACATCCTTGCGCATGCCGTTCACATTCGGGATGTCCGAATGCTCGCCGACATACAGTCCCTCGTAGATGCATCTGCCGAGATGCTCCGAGAAATGTCCCTGAAGTTCGGGATTGATGTGTCCCTTTTTGTTCCTGGGGTTGATAAAAAGATTAAACATGTGCGCACTCTCCTTAGTGTTTTTGTTTAAGTAAATAATGAGAAGAACTGATCAAAAACCTTCAATGAACCACCTGCTCTCGACCGGTCAGACAGCAGAAAAAGCACAAAAAAGCCTATAAATCCGCTGTTTTTGAGCCAATGTTTTCATTTAAGTATTTGCTTAACCTTTTCATTATTCGCTTAATCTTTAACTTAAACATACTACGTTTCACACTTTCCCGCAATAGTTATTTTGCAGTTCGGTGTAAAAAATCACGTTTGATTTTTGTGCAATATTACCATAAAAATACCTTTGAAATCATCGATTTAACGTGCTAATATATTTTTGAGCGTTTGCTTTAGTGTTTCATTATTTGCTCAAATGTTAACAATTTGATACTGTTTACTTCAGTTTTCAGTTTAATCAATACAATTTGGGGAGGTTTCTTATGTTATATCTTCAGTCACTGCAGGAAGCAGAAGAAGTTTTCAAGGCACTCAGTGCCCCGATGAGACTTCAGATCATGGAATTGATATATAAGAATGAACATATGAGCATGAACGATCTCGCCGAGGCATTGGGCCTCACGAACAGCGCGATCTCGCTCCATGTCAGCAAGCTTGAGTCGGCCGGGCTCGTGACCATACAGACCACTTCCGGCAAAAGAGGCGTCACCAAGAATGTCAGACCTCTCTACAGCCGCCTGATCGTCGATATGTCTCCCGATTTCGGCACTGCGAACCGTCCCTGCTATCAGGATTCTATCTCAGTCGGTTACTACTCTTCGATCGACGCTCATCCGACCTGTGGACTCTCGACCAACGAGCACATCATCGGAGAGCTCGACGATCCCCGTCCGTTCTCCTACCCCGAGCGCTTTAAGGCAGGCATACTCTGGATCAGCTGGGGCAGCATCGTCTATAATCTTCCCAACAGGCTCCGCGCCGGACAGAAGCTCACCGAGCTCCAGATCTCGTTCGAGATCTCCTCTGAGTGCCCCGAGTTCAACGAGGATTATCCCAGCGACATCTATTTCGCGATCAACGATATCCCGCTCGGCAAATGGATCAGCCCCGGCGATTACGGCGCCCGCCACGGCATCGTGACACCCAAGTGGTGGCCCGATCTGCTCAATCAGTACGGTCTGTTGAAAACTCTTATCATAAATAAGAACGGCACCTTCATCGATTCGACGAGCAAGATCTCCGATACCACTGTCGACGACCTGAACATCGATTACAACAGCACGATCAATTTCAAGCTTTCCGTACCCAAGGATACCGCCAACTGCGGCGGCATGACGCTGTTCGGCGAGGATTTCGGCGATTACAACCAGGGCATCACCGTCAAGGCATTTTACGAAGAGCTGAACACCGGCAAATAACTATAAGAGGGACCGCGAAAGCGGCCCCTCCGATATTATACCTGCAGAAAAAGGGGAAAAGCATGAAAAAAAGCATAAAGTTCTGCCTGATACTATTCTTTATAGCCGCCCTGTTCACCGGCTGTTCCGACAAAAGGACCGCTTCACCCGCCGATCCCGCAGCCGTACACTCCGGGCTGTATGTTGACGGGACCGCATTAAGGACCGCGTCGGGCGAACAGGTTGTCCTGAGAGGCATCAACCATGCGCATTGCTGGTACAGATCCGAGGATGAAACGGCCTTTGCCGCGATCGCGGATACAGGCGCCAACTGTATAAGGATCGTTTGTGCCTGCGGTATTCAATGGGAAGCCGATACCGCGGAAAGTATCGCGGCAGCGATAGAACGCGCGCGTGAACTGGGTATGCTTTCAATTGTGGAAGTGCATGACGGCACCGGTGACAACAGCATAGAAACGCTGAAAAGCATAGGCGATTTCTGGTGCGGGCTGTCCGATGTTCTGGCCGGCACCGAAGGTTACTGCATCGTCAACATAGCGAACGAATGGTGCGGGAAGCACAGCGCCGATACATGGAAAGACGGCTATACCGGGGTTATCCCCATGCTGCGCGGCGCAGGCATCAAAAACGTGATCATGGTAGACGCGCCGGGCTGGGGACAGTACGGTAAAGCCGTCGGAAAGACTGGCATAGATATATTTGAGTCCGATCCCGAGCGCAATACGATGTTTTCCGTGCACATGTACGGCTTCTCCGGCGGATCGGAGCGCTCGATCAGGGCTCATCTGAACGCAGGTCTCGAGCGAAACCTGTGCGTGTGCGTCGGCGAGTTCGGTTATACGCACTCGGACGGCGACGTAAAAGAGGACTATCTGATGCAGTACTGCACCGAACAGGATATAGGGTATCTCGCTTGGAGCTGGAAAGGAAACAGCGGCGGCGTGGAATACCTCGATCTGGCCTCAGAATGGGACGGCAGCGTCCTGTCGGCTGACTGGGGTGAGAATGCGGTAAACGGAAAGTACGGCATCAGGGCTACCTCAAAAAAGGTATTGGACTGACGATATCCGTTACTCTTCCGTCCGGTCCGCTTTAAGCTTTTCAGCCTCTTTCTCGTCATCATAGACCTTTTTCGAGTAAATGACCACGGCCGCGCCCATGAGCAGCAGCCATACGACCATCAGCAGCTCTGCTGCGGTTCCTGAGCCTGCCAGGACCGTGGTAACGATCGTCACGACTCCGCAGACCATCATCGCGATACCGCCGAAGAGATTGCTCTTGCGCCAGGTATTGTCATTGTAACGGCTCCAGACTGTCCTGACTCCTATCACGCCGTTGTTCCTGGTCTTTGTCATAAGATTTCCGAGGACGATGAATGCCGCGCCCAGGACCAGTGCGGTTATCTTACCGATATCAACGGGCGATTCGGTTATCCGGCCGCGCGATGCGGTAAACGCGGTATATATGAGCACGCCCTGGATCGCAGCATTGACCACGGTCATTGCCAGACCGCAGATAAGTATCATCTTCGCGTTCGAGAGCAGGCCGTTCTTTTCCTTCTCATCGGACGTTTTCTCTGCCTTTTTCTCATAATAGCGCGCGATCAGGGTCCACATCAGCGCCAGCGCAAGGATCATGAGCGGTATGATCAGACTCTCTCCCCTGCCGCCCCAGCGGTTGATATTCCCTGCAGCATCGAAATGCATCGGTATCTTCTCCGGCAAAAACTGCATGATGACCGCGGTAGCTATAAGCGGCAGCAGCGAAACGATCCATAAAGCTTTTTTCATTTCTGTTCACCTCCGAACTGGCTGATCCATAAGATCAATTCCTGAAACACTGTTGCGTTGATCTCGTAATAAACAAAATTCTTCTGTTTGTACTCCATGACCAGGTCTGCTTCCTTCAGGAGCTTTAAATGATACGAAAGCGCCGCCGGCGTTATCTTCAGCGCGTCCGCAATCTCACCGGCATTCATCCGGCCATTCTTCAGCATGACGAGTATGTCACGCCTCTGGCTGTCGGACAATACCTTACAAATATTTGTACTGCTCATCCTTTACTCCGTTTCAGACAACCACATGCTATTTAAAAACTTTTTTAATTACGTGCTCATTATATGATCGGCAAAGATTTTTGTCAACAAGTATTTCAAAATATTTTTAAATACATATCCCATATCTGTTTTCCATAGCGCAGCCTCTCTT
>JAGCSS010000227.1 GCA_017964055.1 Lachnospiraceae bacterium | reverse complement strand
CTCATTGCGCCGGTACACTCAAGATGAACGATCGAGCCCTGGTTATATGCAACGAAGGGCAGACCGTATTTGTCGATGAGCGCCTTCAGGCCGTCGCAGAGCCTGTCTCCCATACGTCCCGCAACCTCGCAGGCGTTGGTGCGCTCGATCTCTTTGATGGCGGTATAGCCCGCGATGCATGAAAGAGGATTTGCAGAAAGAGTTCCTCCGACATATGCTCTGTGCTTGCCTGTAGCGAGTCCCGCCGCCATCAGCTGAGCGTACTCCTTCTTTCCGCCCACGCCGCCTGCCGCGGGATAGCCGCCGGCTACGATCTTACCGAAGATGGTCAGATCCGGAACAACGTCAAAGTATCCCTGCGCGCCCGAAAGAGCCACACGGAAGCCTGTTACTACTTCGTCGAAGATAAGCAGGGCGCCGTATTTGTCGCAGAGCTCGCGAACGCCCTTATTGTACTCGTGTGCCACGGGTCTGGTTCCGCTCTCGGGACCTACGGGCTCGAGTAGAACCGCAGCGGTGCCGCCCTTTAAGCGGTTGCGCTTGAGCATCCTCTCCAGCATGTCGAGGTCGTTGGGTCTGACCTCATCGGTCTTTCCGAAGCAGCTGCCGGGAATACCGTGAGACTCGAGCAGGTTGCGGCTTCCCGGGATCTTGAGGCCGTATACCATCTGGTCCGACCAGCCGTGATAAGCGCCGCCGATCTTGATAACATGCTTTTTGCCCGTCGCGATACGCGCGATACGGAGAGACGCCATAACGGATTCGGTACCCGAACCGAGCATTCTGAACATCTCAACATTGGGCATATGCTTGTTTATCTCGCGCGCGATCAGCATCTCCGACTCATGCAGCAGTCCGGTAACGGGGCCGCAGTCGTTTAAAAGCTCGATGACCTTCTCGCGGATCACATCGTAGTTGCTGCCGAGGATCGTAGGGCCGCCCGCCTGCAGGAAATCGATGTACTTATTGCCGTCCTTGTCATAAAGATATGCGCCGTTGGCCTTTGACATGCACATCGGGAAAGGCTTGTTGAAAGCGAGATTGTGCTGTACGCCGCCGGGGATGTACTTCTGCGATTCCTCGAATACCGCACGGCTCTCCTTGCATTTCTCATCATAGTACTTAAGGATCGTGTCCTTGTAGTACTCGTCGTCAACCTCCCAGATAGGCTGGGAAGTAAGCTTTTTAAGTCTCGCGTTGATCTCGTTGGGATCGTCCCATCTGCTGATGCCGCAATTATTCATGTTATTTATCCTCCTTAAGTGGTTGTGTTGTTTATGTCGTTTTCTTTTTTCACAATGTTTGTGTCGATCGTTTTCCTGAATACCACAAATCTGTCGTAGATGTACTCAAGACTCAGGTTGAGCGCCATATTGATACCGGTTACCAGATACTCGTTCAGGCCCTTTCCCGTAAGGAAATGCTCGAGCCATGTGCTCGCCGGCGTAAATACCAGATAGAACAGCGCCACGAGAGCCATCGCCTTCGGAATATTGCCCGCGCTCTGGAACGTAAACTTCCTGTTCAATGTGAAATTCCAGACCACCGAGAGTACCAGCGCGATCAGATAGCACAGCCAGTACGGCCATCCGACCAGTTCGTTGAGCAGCGTGAACGTACCGAGCTCAATGATTCCCGCAGAAGTTGAAAAGCCTATGAACTTCAGCGTTCTGATCACTTCTTTTTTTGTTTCACCCGCCATAAGTTATCCCCCCTGTAAAATTTTTAAGAATCCTTCATTTTCGAGTACTTTTTGGTATATACAAAACGCATCAGCATGCAATCGAACAGACCGAGCCTTGCGCTGCTGCCGAGCGCGAGCGTGTTAAGATCCGTCACTGCCGCTTTGTCGAGCAGTATCTTGAGCGCGTCGGTATCGTCCTTGTCCATGCCGCACACGATCGCGCCGCAGCCTTTGACAAATACGGAATTGCGCTTTTTGAGCGCCTTTTCCACGGCGTCGTAATTCTTGTCCGCCACATCCACCCTGCGTCCGATCATCTGCGCCATGTCATCGAGCTGGGCTACGAGCGGGCAATCGCGAAGAGACCTGGCCCTGATCGCGTCGGTGCTGACAAACTCCGCGTTAGGGAATGCCTTGCGGACTCTGCTCATCAGATCGTCCATCGAATAATCCGCTGAGTTCCGCTCAGTGCTCCCTTCCTGCGCGAGCTTCACGCTCCTCTTGCAAATCTGCTCGAGCAGCAGGGCGTTCGCGTATGCTTTTTCCTTCGACTCCGCGGCGATCAGCGCACCGTGGTTCTGCATGAGGACCGTATGGTTTCCGGCTTCCAAGACCCTGCGCACGGCGTTTTTGAGCTTTTTGGTACCGGGAAGACCGTATGAAGCCTTCGCGACACCTCCGAGCTGCTTGCGCTCCTCCTCTTTGATATCGAGATTCTCAAAGCCCGCCACGCCTATCGCTGAAGCAAATACCTGATGAGTGTGGATCACAAAGCCCACCTCGGGGAAGATCTCATACGCCGCGGCATGAATGCCTTTCTCACTCGAAGGCTTGCGGCGTCCTTCCCATTCTCCCGTAGTCATGTCATACAGTGCCAGATCGTCCTCTTTGGTCCTTACATAATCCAGACCGCTCGGTGTGATGAGAAATCTCTTCTCATCCACTCTTGCGCTGATATTACCCCATGTCCTGGCAACCAGCGCGTCGCGCAGCAGTTCGATGCCCGTAGCCACAACCTGCGCCCTCAATTCTCTTTCATCCATATTCTATATCTCTCCGATCGTTTATTTTCCGTTCAGCTCACGGAAATTGTTCTTATTTGACTCGTAGAGTCTCTTAAACACCCTGTAATTTCTGTCGTAAACCTCTTTGTTAGCCGGATCGGGCTTATATACCGCGTCGACCCTGATCATTTTGTCCGCCTCATTCAGATCCGGCAGCTTACCCTGTCCGACCGCCACGAGGAGCGCCGCTCCCACGGCTCCGACATCCTTGCTCATCTCAACGGTCTCTATCGTCCTGCCTGTGATATCAGCGAGCATCCGGCAGGTAACCTTTGAGATCGCTCCTCCGCCGACAAACCTTATCGTATCGGAGGTCCGTATCTTTTTGTCCTCACATTCGAGCATCCATCTCAGGTGGAAGCATATGCCTTCGAGGACTGATCTCAGCATCACTCTCTTTCCGGTCTCGAGACGAATGTTGAAGAACATGCCGCCTGCCGCAGGATCCTCGAAAGGACACCGGTTTCCGTGCAGCCACGGCGTGAATATCACTCCTTCACTGCCCGCGGGCACCTTGGCGATCTCCGACGACATGTAGTCGTAGAGGCTTACGTACTCGGTCTCGACGGATTCGGCCACATCCACCTTTTTGAGATAAACATTGATCTCGTCCATGACCAGATGGTCCTTGACCCACTCAAAGCACTTGCCTGCGGTCTCCATCTCCGCGAAGTAGTTGTATTTGCCGGCCTGTGCGCCGACGATCCCGGCGATCATCGCGTTGATGTCAACGACCTGTTTATCAATCACTGTACCTACCCAGCCCGAGGTCCCCCAGTAAACATGGGTATTCCCGAGTCTGGTCGCTCCGGCTCCGACACCTATCAGCGTGGCATCTCCGCCTCCTCCGTAGACCGGCGTGCCCGCCATCAGTCCAAGCTCCTCGGCAGCCCCCGGCAGGAGTCTGCCCGCTACCTCGGAACACCCTACGATCCTCGGCAGATGATCGTAATTCACACCGTACATTTTGCAGAGGTCCTTACTGAAGCCCTCATGCCCCTTACGGCTGTCATAAAGAAAAGTGGAATAGGCTGAATCGGGAGTCATAACACATTCTCCCGTCATGCGGCAGATGAAGTATTCCTTTACATCCAGCCACTTGTAGATTTTATTGAAGATCTCCGGTTCATGTTTCTGAACCCATTTGTATTTCCAGAGAGGATCCTTGACGCTCGTGGAAGCGGCTGTGGTCAGTCTGAGGCTCTTTAGCAGCATGCGGATGTTCACGCCTGCAATGCTGATACCGAAGGTCTCGGTCTCCTTCATCACATCTCCCGCGCGCTGGTCCATATAGCTCATAGGTCTGCGAAGCGCTCTGCCTTCGCGGTCCACCAGCACGAGACCCTGCATCTGGGAGCAGAAGGATATGCCGATGATGTCGGCAGGATTGACTCCTGTTTTCTCCAGCAGCTTTCCGGTCGTGACCCTGATGGCGCTCCACCATTCGTCAGCGTCCTGCTCGGCTCCCCCGTTATCCAGGATGTAGAGCTTATAGGTGCAGTATTCGCCCCCGATCGGTTTCAGAGTGTCTTCGAGACTGAACATGCATGATTTTACGCCCGTCGTTCCCACGTCATAAGACAAGATATAGTTCATATGCAACCCCCATTTATTATTCGGGATGATCCCGATACCTTCCCAATACGGCTCAAAGCCCGAGCGCCGCACTCATAAAATCCACGAAAGCCTCCCCAACGGCCTGCGGATCTGCGGCGTTCTCCTTACCGCAATAGATCTTCATACGCTCGTGATAATAATCACAGCTGAACGAAAACTGCAGCATCATCAGCAGATTATCAAAGAAAAACGCGAAAAGTCTCGGATCCCCATTGATCGTTATGCGGCCCTGCGCCTCTGCTTTGCTCAGCAGCTCTGTATAAACCTTCGCGCTTATGCTCTCGATCTTCGCTGCCAGCTCCGCGGCATATTTGCCGCAGCTGCCCGATGTGATCTCATGATACATGCGGTAATAATTCCGATGTTCACCCGCTGCCGCGATAAGGTCCCTGACCAGATTTTCCAGACATTTCCGAAGATCGTTCTCGTTCAGGATAACGGACTCCATGACATGCTGCAGCAGCTCGAGCGAATAATCGACGCAGGCCAGGAAAAAAGCATCCTTATCCTCATAATACTTGTAGATCACGCCTACGCTGATCCCGGCACGCTTCGCTATGGAAGACATGACCGTCTTGTCGAGGCCGCGCTCTGCGAACTCGTCTATTCCTGCTTCGAGAAGCTTAGTTAATGAAGTGTCATCAAGCTTTTTATACATACATCACCGTATCCTGTCTCAATGCGGCATCATCTCGTGAATTTCCATTCACGTACCGATTTTATTATCCCCCATAAGGGTGAAAATGTCAATAAAAAAAGCTGCCGAACGCACAAAGCATTCGGCAGCTCAGAAAAAGGAACGAACTCTTATCCGTGGACAACTTATTGAAGAACGAATCCGCCGTTGGGCGAAACAACCTGACCGGTCATGTAAGGAGCGGTAAGGAGATATCCGAGCGCGCCTGCGATATCGGAAACATCGCCGATGAAGCCCTCGGGAATGGTGCCTGCAAGAGCATTGAGCTCATCCTGGTTAACGCCGCGGAGCATGTCTGTCATGATCATGCCGGGTGCGATAGCGTTAACGCGAACTCCGCGTCCCGCAAACTCAAGAGCAAGCGCTCTGGTAAGTCCGATAATGCCGGACTTTGATGCGCAGTAGTCAGCCTGGTTGATAACGCCCGTAAGTCCTCCGACCGATGAGGTGTTAACGATGCAGCACTGATTTTCCTTGCTCGAATGATTTATCATATGAGGAAGTACAAGGTGTGTCATGTGGAGGAAGCTCATGAGGTTGGTGTTGATAACGTTCTCATACTGCTCTCTCTTGATGTCGATCCAGTTGCAGTTATTTGTGATGCCGGCATTGTTCACAAGAACATCGATGTTCTCGCCGAACTTGTCAACAGTGGCCTTAACG
>JAGCSS010000226.1 GCA_017964055.1 Lachnospiraceae bacterium | reverse complement strand
CTCAGCATTACCGATGACGCGGAGGGCACGGTGAGCCTCCTGACATTTATGAGGGAAGGCGGTGATACGTATGCAAACAGGTAGATCCGGATGCCTTTCGGGGCTCATTGTATTTATCCTGCTGTTATGCGTAGGTCTGAGCTCATGCTCGCGCGGTGGCGACGATCCGTCATCGGCCGTCTCGACACGAACCGTTACCATTACGGTCAATACGATGTATGCGGGCGATGAATACGCAGATATTTTCTATGATGCGGTCAGCAGCTGGGAGAGCATGACCGGATATAAAGTAAAGACCGTTTCGAATACTTCCGATGAGGCTTACAAAAAGCGTATCCTGATGGAGTTCCAGACAGGAGCGGAGCCCGATGTGCTGTTTTATTTCAACGGCGTTGATTCGAACTCCCTCGTGGCAAATAAGAGAGTCATCCCGCTCGATACGATCAGGAGCCTGTATCCCGATTATGCCTCCAACATGAAGGAGAGCATGATGAAGGCATCGAACTATGACGGCAAGATCTACGCGGTTCCCGTAAACGGCTACTGGGAGGCGCTGTTCGTAAATGTCAGGGCGCTGCATGAGCTGGGGCTTGAGATGCCCGATACCGAAACGGACTGGGACAGCTTCATGAGGCTGTGCAGCGAGATAAAGGCAAAGGGCAGGATCCCGATCGCGGCATCGCTGTCGGAGATCCCGCATTACTGGTTCGAGTATTGTATATACAACCACCAGAATCCCGACAACCATGCGCTCGTTCCCGAGTTTGTGGTAGACAATACGGCGCAGGCATGGATCGCAGGGCTCGAGGATATCAAATACATGTACGAACAGGGATATTTCCCCGAGAATACGCTGTATATGTCCGACGAGATATCAAAGTCCCTGTTCCTTTCGGGAGACGCGATATTCCTGCTAGAAGGCTCATGGTACGCATCTACGATCAATGAGCGCAAGGATTCGGATGATTTTGCGGTCACCTATGTTCCGGGTACGGCTACGAGGAAAACAACGGATATCATCGGAGGTCTATCCACCGGTTATTTCATTACGAAAAAGGCCTGGGAGGATGAGGAGAAACGCGATGCTGCCGTCAGCTTCGTCGAATACATGACCGCGGATGAGCGTATATCAAAGTTTGCGGCGATCAGCGCCACAGCGCTCAAAAACGGCGTAGAATACACCGGAACGCCTTCATCCTTTTATGAGTCCGCGCTGGGCATGTCAGAGGGCGCTACGGGCTGTTCTGAGGCCGTACAGGACCAGCTGCCGGCATACTGCAGGGCACCGATATTCGAAAACATGCAGGGACTGATGCAGGGGACGAGTGATATCACCGAAGCGGTGCGTGAGGTGATAAGGAGAAAAAAGCAGAAAGACTGATATTGGGGTAATGTATGTATAAAGTTGTGATAATAGATGACGAGCCCATAATCGTTGAGGGACTCTCGAGGGCGGTGGACTGGAGCCGCTGGGACTGCAGGGTCGCCGGATTTGCGTACAACGGCAAAGAGGGGCTCGATGTGATACGGCGGGAGAGGCCGAATATCCTTATCTCGGATATCCGTATGCCCGAGATCGACGGACTCACGATGGTAGCCGCTCTGAAGAGTGAATTCCCGTATATGCAGATATCGATACTCACGGGATACCGCGATTTCGAATACGCGAAAAAGGCGATAGAGCTGGGAGTTTCGAGATTTCTGCTGAAACCGTCGAAGCTGGACGAACTCGAGGAAGCCATCGTGGCAATGAAGAAAAAGCTCGATGACGCTGTTAGGGTATATCCCGAACTGATCTCGGACGGACCTGCCGGAGATGAGGAAGGTCACGATACAGGCGCGGATGACGACAGGGAGCTCGATGACAGCCCGGCCAGCAGCTTTATCGTGCATAACGCGATAGAGTATATCAAAGAGCATTATGCAGACAAATTAAGGCTTTCGGACGTCGCTGACGAGATCTATGTGAGCCAGTGGCATCTCAGCAAACTGATCAACAAGCACACCGGGAGCAATTTCTCGGAGATACTGAACGGCATCAGGATCGAAAAGGCAAAACAGCTGTTAAAGGATCCGGCGCTGAAGATCTACGACATTGCCGAACAGGTCGGCTTTTCTGATCTTACGCATTTTTCGAGGGTTTTCAAAAAGATCGAAGGTATCAGCGCGAACGAGTACAGGAACAGGATTTGAGACTTGACAACGATTTACTCTGACATTAAACTTATAAACAGTTTAGGATAACGACACCAAAAGCGAGGTTTTTACCATGGTAGAAGCGGTCAGCTGTGGTGGTGTAGTTATTTTCAGAGGAAAGATCTTATTGTTGTATAAGAATTACAAGAATAAGTATGAGGGATGGGTACTTCCTAAAGGAACGGTAGAGGAAGGCGAAGAATTTAATGAGACGGCACTGCGCGAAGTAAAAGAGGAAACAGGCGTGGAAGCCCAGATCATCAAGTATGTTGGAAAAAGTCAATATACGTTTAATACGCCTCAGAATACTGTCATGAAGGATGTACACTGGTACCTTATGATGTCTGACAGTTATTACAGCAAACCACAGAGAGAGGAATACTTCTGTGACTCCGGTTACTACAAGTACCACGAGGCCTACCATCTGCTGAAGTTCGCCAACGAAAAGCAGATACTCGAGCAGGCGTACAACGAGTATGTGGAGCTTAAAAAGAGCAACCTTTGGGGCAATAAGAAATATTTCTAAGCAAACAAGAAAGACCGCGTGACGCGGTCTTTTTTATTTCCTGTAAGTTTATGGGACTCCCTTATTGATGAGCTGCGCTCATCAATAAGTATCGTAAAAATCTGACAGAGTCAGATTTTTACTCAGTTATGCCTCGGGAATTCTTTGACTACCTGTGCGGCAGCGGAGATCTGCGTGATGATCGCGATATCGAAGGTGGAACTCAGCGAATCGATCTTCGAGAGCAGCTCGCCCTGCGATGTGGCCACATATTTGGGCTTCAGACGGTTAAGAGCGTAGCAGAGGATATCGGTACGGCAGATCTCGCAATTACAGACATCCAGCTGCGGCATCATGGCATCAAGCTTGCGCTCAACCATGTCCTCCATTATATTTTTAACGACCAGACTCATATTTGATCCTCCTAAAAGGAACCTGAAAGGCTCCGGATGCTTTACTTTTTGGGTTTAGAGCATTAATATTATAATTATTATTATACATATCGAAAAAGATTTAACAAGAGCTTTCGGGACATACGGAGGACATATTTTCATGTTAAAGAAGCTGTTTTCAAAGATTTTCAGCCGGGAGATCGTGATGTACCTCATATTCGGGGTGGCAACGACCGTGGTAAACTGGGGAGTCACGTTCCTCTGCCAGCGCGTTTTCGGCCTGAATGAGCCCGGTTTTCAGACTTCCGCGGCCAACGGTATCGCATGGTTTGTCGCTGTACTGTTCGCTTTTATCACAAACCGCAGATTCGTTTTTGAAAAAACAGACAATTCCGTATGGGCGGAGCTGGTAAAGTTCTATGCGGCCAGGATTTTTACGGGCCTGTTCGAGACATTCCTGCCCGACGGACTGTTCGCGCTGTCGAAAGTCGGAGGCGGCACTCTGAGCTTCCTGGCAGCCGATTTCCTGGGACTTACCGGAGGAGTCGCAAAGGCGATCACTACGGTTATCGTCATAATCTTAAACTATATATTGAGCAAACTGGTCGTATTTACGAAAAAGCGCAGTGCAGAAGCAGCACAGACAGGAGATAAATGAGAGAGAGCATTAAACTTAAAAAAGGAGAGGGCCGCACGATAAAGAGCGGCGGACTCTGGATATACGACAATGAGATCGATGTGATCCCCGAAAGCATCAATGACGGGGATATTGTCGATGTGCTCGATTTTGACGGATTTTTCATGGGAACGGGCTATATCAACCGCAGATCGAAGATCACGGTGAGACTCCTTGCGCGCAGGACCAAGGATGTCGATATCGACGAGCTGATCGTAAGACGCGTAAGGGATGCATGGGAGTACCGCAAAAAGGTATGCGACACTTCCTGCTGCCGTCTGATATTCGGTGAGGCGGATTTTCTGCCCGGGATCGTTGTCGACAAATTCTCCGATGTTCTGGTCGTGGAGTCACTGGCTCTGGGCATAGACAGACTGAAGCTACGTATACTCGATGAGCTGAAAAAGGTCCTGGCGGCTGACGGGATCGCGATCCGCGGAATATACGAGCGGAGCGACGCAAAGGTCCGCGAGCTCGAGGGCATGGAACGCTCGAAGGGCTTTATCGGTGAACCGTTTGATACAAAAGTTGAGATCGTTGAGAACGGGATACGCTTCATCGTAGATGTCGAGGACGGCCAGAAGACAGGTTTTTTTCTGGACCAGAAATACAACAGGCTGGCGATCCAGCGTCTTTGCAAAGACGCCGAAGTCATAGACTG
>JAGCSS010000225.1 GCA_017964055.1 Lachnospiraceae bacterium | reverse complement strand
CTTCTCGGCCGGCTGTCCCCACAGCAGGGCCTGCCGCTATCTTCTCTCATTATATCAGTGAAGTTTACGATTATCTATAACCCTGACTGCCTTTCCTTCGCTCCTTGCTATCGACTTCGGTGCGAGCAGAGTAACCTTTGCCTTAATTCCGAGCATTGATTTCAGGCCTTCTACGAGAGTTTTCTGCTTTGCCTCGATCTCGGCGATACTGTCGGTAAACATCTCGGGTGTCATCTCTACCTGAACCTCGAATGTATCCGTATTGTTCACACGGTCAACCACGATCAGATAATTCGCAGCATATCCGTTGTTCAAAAGAACTGTTTCGATCTGGCTCGGGAATACATTTACTCCGCGGATGATGAGCATATCGTCGGAACGGCCCATAGGCTTCGCCATCTTGATATGGGTTCTTCCGCAGGGACATTTCTCCCTCCAGAGCTTACAGATATCTCTGGTCCTGTAGCGGAGCATCGGGAAAGCTTCCTTGTCAACAGCTGTAAATACCAGCTCACCGACCGAACCCTCGGGCAGAACCTCTTCCGTATCGGGATCGATGATCTCGGGAATGAAATGGTCCTCGTTTATATGCATTCCTGTCTGTGCGGAACACTCAAATGCAACGCCGGGGCCGGAAAGCTCTGTAAGGCCGTAAATATCATAGGCCTTGATGCCCATCGTCTTCTCTATGCTCTTGCGCATCTCTTCGGTCCAGGCTTCGGCACCGAGGATGGCCGACTTCAGCGGAATATCGTCCGGACCGTAGCCCATCTCTTTCATACGTTCGGAAAGATAGGCCGCATAGCTGGGCGTACAGCAAAGGATTGTCGCGGAAAGGTCATTGATGAACATGATCTGACGGTCCGTACTTCCCGAACTCGCTGGGATCGTCAGACATCCCACCTTATGAGCGCCTCCGTGCAAACCCATTCCTCCGGTAAACAGACCATAGCCGTATGCAACCTGTATAACATCCTCATCGGTACCTCCGGCAGCCACTATAGCTCTCGCGCAGCAGTCATCCCACAGATCCAGATCATGCTGGGAATAAAATGCCACCACGCGCTTACCTGTAGTTCCCGAGGTGGAATGTATGCGCACGCACTCCTTCAAAGGCTTTCCGAGGAGTCCGTAGGGGTATGCGTCCCTAAGATCGGCCTTTGAGAGGAAGGGCAGCTTGTGCAGATCGTCGACCGACTTGATGTCGTCGGGCGTAACACCCTTTTCTTCCATCTTCTTGCGGTAATAAGGCACATTCTCCCAAACGTGCTTTACCTGCTTAACCAGTTTTTCCGACTGGATCTCCCTGATCTTTTCGAGGCTCGCGCACTCTATCTCTTCCTGATAATAACGTTCCACGGCTTTTCCCCCTTTATGCTCGGACGGCTGTTGACCGCTCCTAAAATTATTATTAGGATAATGCATATTTATTCAAAATGCAACTATCTTTTCCGCAGGCAGATACTTTTTTAATGCATCCTCGAGCAGTCGGGCATCGATGGGTTTTGTAAGATAATCCGCAAATCCCGCCTCGATGTATAAAGCCCTGCTGCCTGCCATCGCATTCGCGGTAAGCACCACCGCCGTGGTATCTTTATTCAGCGAATCACCGGACTCCCGTATGAGCTTGAGCGTTTCTATGCCGTCTATCTCGGGCATCATATGATCGAGCAGGATCAGATCGTATTTCTTTTCCTTGCACATCTGAATGGCCTGCAGGCCGCTCTCGCACAGATCGGGAACTACATCCACGCGCTTGAGCAGCAGCGTGAGCAGCGTAAGGTTGATCGAAGTATCATCGACGGCCAGCACCGCCGCATCCTTTGCCGAGAAATCTCCGCCCTCATCCGCAGATACGGTATTGGCAGGTCTCTCAACGGAATCAGCGTTCACGTGCTCTTCGCCGATCGCTTCCACGGGCAGCTCGATCGTAAATGCCGAACCGCTGCCGTACCTGCTCACCACATCGATGGTGCCGCCCATGCAGTCCAGGATGTTCTTGACGATCGCGAGTCCGAGTCCCGTTCCCTCGATGCTCCTGTTCTTCCTGATATCCGCGCGTGAAAATGCCTCGAACAGGTGCTTTCGGTCTTCTTCCCTGATGCCCCTGCCGGTATCCTTTACGCACAGCCGCAGCAGGAACATCCCTTCTTCGATGTATTCGCCTCCGACGGTGAGCGTAACCGAGCCCTTGTCAGTATATTTGATCGCGTTGTTGACCAGATTTATGATCATCTGCCGGATGCGGAACTCATCGGATATCTGTCTTTCGGGTACCTCTCCCTCAATGACCAGATTAAGCTCCAGAGACTTTTCGTCGGCACGCTCCTTGAGCATCGGACGGATATCACGCAGCAGAGCTGAAAAGCTGTATTCCGCGTTCGTGATCTCCATTTTGCCCGCTTCGATCTTGGAAAAATCCAGAACATCGTTGACCATCATCAGCAGCATACGGCCGGAACTCTTGGCCACTTTGGCGTATCCGTCGATGACGGGATCCCTGTTCTCGCGCAGGATCATCTCGTTCATGCCGAGTACGGCATTGATGGGAGTGCGTATCTCATGCGACATGCTGGCAAGGAATCTGGTCTTTGCCTCCGAAAGGTCGATGGCCTTCTGTCTTTCGTCGCTGATCCTCTTCAGGTCCCTGATCTGCTGGATGACCGCCAGCGTCAGCATGAACGCGAGTCCGAACAGCATCGGGAGCTCATCATTCATAACGGGCCAGAGATTCAGTATCATGATCTCGACCAGCGCGCATACCAGGAATCCCGCCAGTCCGATCGCTGTATATTTGTACTCGACGATCTTGCCGTCGATGACCTCTTTGATAAGTATCGCCGTAGCCACGAGCACTACCGCGCCCAGGATCAGATCGATATAGAGCAGTGCGTCCTGGAATGACATGGTGCCCGAAAAATGAAGTATGGGCCAGACGAGCGAATTAATAAAGGATACGCCGAGCAGGCCCAGCATGATCCTCCTGTATCTGCCCTGCTGCAGGGCATCGAGATATATGATCAGGCTGAACGGTATGAACAGGCAGAGCATATAGTTGGCTATGCCGTCGATATAGTAATGCCCGAACACAAAGGGATACATGAATGAATTGGTAATGCTCCAGCAGGATATGACGAGTATGCCCAAAGCGCCGTACATCATCTCGATGCGCCGCTTGTACAGTATCCTCATCGCGATACTGACGATAAAGATGACCAGTGAGAATACCATCAGTATCCCCGCCGCCGCCAGTGATATGCCGTAATGCTCGAGCAGGTATGCGATCAGGTCGCCCTCGCTCGAGACAAAGGTCTCCTGGAAGATATGACCGCGCCTGGAGGCTCCGATCCTGTTGATAATGACTTCGGCGCCGGAATCGAGATGGCTAATGGGCACCAGTATCATGAAACGCTTTGAGATGCCGCCGGGGATGATAACGTCCCTCGACTCTATGAAATCCTTTCTTTTGTCACCGTTTATGAAAACGTCCACGTTGCCGCCGGTGATAAAGCAGAAATACGAGTCATCCGTAATGCCCTGCGGCAGCCGCGATACGGCTCTGAAATTGCCGAGAGTTCCGTCGGAATTACGATATGTGCGGCCGGTCGTAAAAGTATTGCCGTTCGAGTCCGTGACTGTCCATTCGTCTATGAATTCGGGGTCTTCGTATGTGATCGGTGCCGACCTGTCGGCGGCATTAAAAGAGATCAGCCCGACGATCAGCGCCGACAGGCTGACAAAGATTATGATCTTAAATACCAGAATAAGCTTTTCGGATAATTCTGTTTTCATCCTCTTCTTCCTTCAAGCCGCCGGAGCATCTCATCTGCCCCGGCAGCCGCAGTTTTTCTAGAAATTGCTGCCGTTCCAGCCCCAGTCCTTCAGGCCGTGATAGGTCACATAGACCGATTTGCCGGGGATGCCGAGAATATCGTCGAGGATCCTGCAGACTTCGTCGGTCATCTTATCGTATGCCGCGGAGGGAGCGCCGCCGAGCAGGCTCACTTCCACGTAAGCCCCTTTTTCGAGCTTTTTGCCGCCGAAATACAGATCGTAGCCGTCCGAAATGCCTACCATCAGATAGTCCTCGGTCTTATTGAGTATCTTTAAAGCCTCTCCGAAACGTGATTTGATCAGATCCTTCTGGGGATCGGTGAGCTTCTGTGTCAGTTTGGTATCGATAAAGGGCATGTCCGGACCTCCTTAGATATTTGCTCGAAAAAACATTTTCCGTACTGAAATTCTATCACACAACATTTTTCAATGCAACTTTACCGGGATATAGATCCTGAAATACATCGTCGGACTGTAGCGGTCTCCGCTGTAGAGGTCGAGTACGTTCCGCTCTATCGCGTCTCCCGTGATCGTAAGCCCTTTCTCACCGATAAGATCCATCATCTTCCGGTATGCCGCATCTGCCTCGAAATGCTCCACG
>JAGCSS010000224.1 GCA_017964055.1 Lachnospiraceae bacterium | reverse complement strand
GAAAAGCGGCGGACAGCTCCTGTTCAGCACCTGTACAGTGAACCGAGCTGAAAACTAAGAGAATGTTGAGTATATCGCGGCGAAGGGCTTTGAGTGCGTCGTTCAGAGACAGCTGCTTCCAGGGGAGAACGGTGCGGACGGTTTTTTCTACGCGCGGATGATAAAGAATTGATAATAGCGGATAATGTGAAAGGACCCTTGGAAGAGGGTTCTTTTTTATCGGGATATAAAGTTTTAATATTTTATGAATTTAAAACCTATTGACATAGTGGGTAAAAGGGATTTAAAATGGACCAAGATGAATCGAAAGGTAAGCAGAAAGGAGATTATTGATTTGATCTATGCAGATAATGCCGCAACCACAAAAATGAGCGATGCGGCGATAGAGACAATGACACGGCTGATGAAGGAGACATTTGGTAATCCTTCGAGCCTGTACAGTATCGGACAGACCGCGAAGGAGGTACTCGAGCAGGCCAGAGAGGATGTGGCTGCAGTGATAGGCGCACAGCCGCGCGAGATCATCTTCACTTCGGGCGGCAGCGAGGCGGATAACCAGGCCATACTTTCCGCAGCGGTGCTCGGTGCGAGGAACGGAAAGAAGCACATCGTATCAACGGCGTTTGAGCATCACGCGGTGCTCCATACGCTCGAGAAACTGGAAAAAGACGGCTTTGAGATAACTCTTCTCGATGTCCATGAGAACGGTATCGTACGTCCCGAGGAAGTCAGGGATGCGATACGTGAGGATACCTGCCTGGTAACGATCATGTACGCGAACAACGAGATCGGCACGATCCAGCCCATCCGCGAGATCGGCGCTATCTGCCGTGAGAAAAAGGTGCTGTTCCATACAGACGCGGTGCAGGCGATCGGTCATATCCCGGTCAATGTTGAGGATGACAATATCGATATGCTCTCGTCATCCGCACATAAGTTCCACGGCCCCAAGTGTGTCGGTTTCCTCTATGTAAAGAAGGGCATCTGGAGCGAGAACCTGATCAACGGCGGAGCGCAGGAGCGCGGTAAGCGCGCGGGTACCGAGAATGTTCCGGGTATCGCGGCTATGGCGACCGCTCTGAAGGAAGCTGCGGACAATCTGCAGAAGAACACTGAAAAGCTGACCGCTGCGCGCAATAAGCTGATCGCAGGGCTTAAGGCGATCCCTCATTCCGCGATCAACGGCGATGAACATAACAGACTCCCCGGCAACGTCAATTTCTGTTTTGAAGGCATCGAAGGAGAGTCCCTCCTTCTGCTGCTGGACGACAAAGGCATCGAAGCATCGTCGGGCAGCGCCTGCACTTCGGGTTCGCTCGATCCCAGCCATGTGCTCTTGGCCATCGGCAGGGTGCATGATGTGGCGCACGGATCACTGAGACTTTCGATCGGCGAGACGATCACCGATGAGGACTGCGATTACATCATCAAGTCCGTAGGCGAAGTTGTTGAGTATTTAAGAGGCTTCTCACCGATCTGGAGAGACCTTGTTTCGGGCAAAAAGCAGTTTATACTGTGAGCCGGCATATCTTATCGAATAATACGGAGGCTTAAAAATGGCATTATACAGCGAAAAAGTTATGGATCATTTCAGAAATCCCAGAAATGTGGGCGTGATCGAGGACGCCGACGGTATCGGTGAGGTCGGCAACGCAAAGTGCGGCGACATCATGAAGATGTACCTGAAGATCGAAGACGAGATCATCAAGGATGTTAAATTCGAGACTTTCGGCTGCGGCAGCGCGATCGCGTCGAGCTCGATGGCTACCGAGATGATAAAGGGACAGCCCGTCAGTGAGGCTATGAAGCTCACCAACAAGGCTGTCGCAGAGGCTCTCGACGGACTTCCCGACTACAAGATGCACTGCTCGGTCCTTGCGGAAGAGGCCATCAAATCGGCACTAGAGGACTATGAGAACAGGAAGAAATAAGCAGGCGGGTAAGTAGGAGCACTGCACTTACCGCTCACTGCTCCATTTTAATATCAGGTCATACAGCACCGGTCTTGCATCGGGTATATCCTCGCAGTATATGCTGGTCCCGGGGATGACCGTTGCGCCGGGGCAGAGCGACTCGATCTCGGATACGGTGCGTCCGTAGCCGCTGCTTCCCTGTGATGCGATCAGATATATCTTTTTGCCGGTAAAGTCATTCTGTTCACGGAACGTGGCGACAGGCATCGGGATCGAACCCCACCAGAGGGGATATATCAGGATGACCGTATCGGAGCCGCTCACATCTATGGGCTCTATCGCGGGACGTGCTTGTGCGCGCAGCTCGTCGCCGGCGACGGAGATCGTTGCGTTATACGATGACGGATATCTTTTGCCTGTGAGCGTTATGGCAACAGGGTCGCAGGAGAGGATGTCTCCGGCCATGTCGGCCAGCAGCTCGTTGCTGCCTATCAGTTCGCCGTCGGCGGTGAGCAGGGATGCTCCCGAGACGGCGTCTACATCGGGCTCAAAATCGGTATTGCCAAGTCTCGTAAAGTATACAACCAGAGGCTTTGTGCCGGACCAGTTCACCCTGTCGCCGCTGATCGTTTCGGAATGCTCGATCCCGACAGCCCTGAAATGACGGTTAAGATAAGGCACCGCAAATATGCCGATCGAGAACGCGCCGATACAGAGGATGATTACGATCAGCCATGCGCGTACAGGCTTTTTTGAACGCATGATAAAATGCAGTCCACCGTGCAGTACGCCAAGAGTCAGGACCGCGGTGGCCAGATAGCGGTGCAGCGCGGCACTCCCCATGAAACGCACATTGGGAAAGATAAATCTCGAAACACCCATGCTGCTGAGCATCAGTACGATGATCGTGAGCATCAGCAGGCATGTGACTATGTCAAAGAACCTCCGCAAGGGG
>JAGCSS010000223.1 GCA_017964055.1 Lachnospiraceae bacterium | reverse complement strand
GGGAGTATGCATGTCTCATATCCGAGATTGATCGCCTCATTGACACGCGCCTCGGCCTGGGAAACGCCCCTTACCTCGCCCGTCAGGCCGACCTCGCCGAAAACAATGGAATTCTCGGGTAGAGGTCTCGATTTATAGCTCGATATGATCGCCATCACAATGGCCAGATCTATCGCGGGCTCACCCACTCTCATGCCGCCCGCCACATTGATATATGCGTCGCAGAAGCCTAAAGTCAGTCCCAGTCTGTTTTCCAGAACGGCCAGCAGCAGGTTCACTCTGTTGTAGTCCGCGCCGTTCGCCGTCCTGCGCGGCATATTGAACGCGGTCTTGCAGACGAGCGCCTGAACCTCGAGAAGTATAGGTCTCGTGCCCTCTACCGACGCAGCGATGACAGAGCCCGGTTCGCCTACCGGATGTCCCTGCAGCATGTACTCGGAAGGATTGCGGACTTCTTTGAGTCCCTCGCTCCTCATCTCGAACACTCCGACCTCGTTGGTCGAGCCGAAACGGTTCTTGACCGCGCGAAGTATCCTGTATGACGAGGAATTGTCTCCCTCGAAATAGAGCACGGTATCGACCATATGCTCGAGCACGCGCGGTCCCGCGACAACGCCCTCCTTGGTCACGTGGCCGACGATAAATATCGTGATGCCGAGGCTCTTGCCGATCCTTAGCAGCGCTCCCGTGGTCTCGCGGACCTGGCTCACGCTGCCTGGTGAGGAAGAGATATCCTCCCTGAACATGGTCTGTATGGAATCTATGACGACCACATCCGGCTTCATCTCCGTGATGGTCTCTTCTATCGAATCAAGGCTCGTCTCTGCGAGCAGGTGCATGTCCTTTGTGAATCCGCCGAGCCTGTCCGCGCGCATCTTGATCTGGCGCAGCGACTCCTCACCCGAGATATAGAGCACCTTCATATCCTTTGCCGCGAGCACCCTGCAGACCTGCAGAAGGAGAGTCGATTTGCCGATACCGGGATCTCCGCCCACCAAAACAAGCGAGGCTTTAACGATACCGCCGCCCAATACGCGGTCAAACTCCTCGATATCCGTTTTCGTCCTCGCATCTTCATGCATATCTATCTTAGACAGAACCACGGGCTCCGACTTCTGCCCGCGGACCGAAACCGATGCCTTTGCCGAGTTCTTCGGTGCGACCGGTTCCTCGACGAAGCTGTCCCATGCCCTGCATCCCGGGCACTGTCCGAGCCACTTCGGGCTCTCATATCCGCATTCTTTGCAGAAAAATACAGATTTATTCTTTGCTCCCATTAAAAATACGCCCCCAAAATAGTATAATGATTATATCACTTTTCATGCCGTCAATGCAATCCATGCACGACTAAAGTGCAACTTATGCCGATTTTATTGCGTGCACGGATTTTATATGTATACTGAAGTCACGATCACACGAAACGAAGCGGAAGGCAAGCAGAATTGTGCGAAGCACAAACTGTGAATGCCCGAAATGAAATGGAGGGAGACACCCCGTGAAATTAAGGTTATCTGTTAAAGAAACAAACCGGGAATATGTATCCGGTGAACTTACCGCTCACGGAATCGAGATAAGCGATGATGCCGAATACAGCGTAACGGAATCCCCGGGAGGAAATTACCTCACGGTCAAAGACTCGAAGGGAGACAGGGTCAGGATCGCCTGCACAGACATCGTTTACATCGAGAGCTACGGGCGCAACGTGGACGTGCACACCACGCAGGGTTCGTACCGCACTCAGGAGAGGATGTACAAGCTCGAGGAATTTCTGGACAAGAGCCTTTTCACCCGTGTCAGCAATTCCGTGATCGTACAGAAGAAACACATCAAAAAGATACGCCCCTCTCTTTCGATGAAATTCATCATCACGATGTCTGAGGGAACGGTCATCGACGTGACCAGGAGCTACTACTCATCTTTCAGGAGCTTCCTGGGGATTTGAACAAAGCTGCGGCTCATCTTAAGCCGCGTCAATATCACCTGCGGTAATCCGCAGTAATCCAGGAGGAAAACATGGCAACCATTTCAATCTTTATATTAGTAATTCTCGGCATCTCATGCCTGACCGCACTGATCGCGGTGCTCGTATATTATCTCAGATATAAGAGACATATCTCGAGAGTCATGAACGGGGAAGAAGTTCCGAACGAAAAAAGGATATCCTCTCCCGCAGAGACGGCACTTTCGATACTTATCATCCTGCTGCTCGTATGGAACGGCTTCTCTCTGGTGCAGTTCTCGATAGTGAACAACGACCTGAACGAACTCAGATCCAAGATGAACGATATCTCACGCGATATTTCGACCTACAGCCATGAGATGGAAGAAAGTATCGCAAACAGCGGCTCTCTCGTTCGCGACTTTCAGTTTATCGCGAATTCTCTCGACAGACAGACCCTGTCGTTCACATACGATATCGAAGTTAATTTAAAGGAATACCGGAACGACACCGAAGTCTACTTAAACTATGGGTCCGACAGGATCCGAATGGAAAAAAACGGCGGGAAATACACAGCATCCATGACCGTGCGTCTCGGAGAATGCATATTTGATTATGCTTACGTGGAGATAATAAACGACGGCATGACCCGCATAGATACGCTTCAGGGCACCCCTACAGGCCCTGTATGGAAGGATTTCCTGCCTCAGGTATACATGAGCAAGGCTCCCTGGGATATCAAAGAAAAGAAAGATTCCGTCACGATCAAGGATGACATGAAGTTCCGTATGGTCACGAAGGAATCAAATGTAACCATGACGGCGGCCTATCTTGTGACCGAGGTGAACGGCAGTGAGATCGACAGGCAGAAGCTCGATATAAGCAGTCCATGGATGGAAGTGACCGTACCGGTCGGCAAAACCTATGAATTAAAAGACGGCGATGTCCTCGCTTTCTATACGATCACCGAGACCGATCTCGGTATCAGCTATAAGTCCGTTATGTTCACATACGGCGACGATAACGGCCAGATCCCGTACGAACAGCTCTTTGATTCCGACGGTTCTATACTTTACAGCGAATGACCCCGCGCATCACGATCTGTCATTTCGAAATGTTAAAATACCCCCGGCGGCAGTTCTCCTACCGTCGGGGGATCTTTTTATCATGTATTTACCCAGACTCTCATCTCGCCCTCACCGCGGTTTGCCCATGTGTAGTAAGGGATAAATGTGAGCTCGCAGTCATCGTACTCGGGCTTTTTGTAAGCCGAATACAGCGCTCCGGTCTTAGCCCTTTCACGTTTTCCGGGCAGCACTACAGTCGTTACTTCACTGCCTTCGATCGTCAGCTTTCCGAGCCTTGCTTTCGAAGCCTCCGTGCATACCGAGACCATATGCAGGTCTTTTCCGTTATCCTTTTCCTCGATGCAGTAAACGAACGGACCGTAGGAAACAGCCACTTTCCCGTGGTCTTCGGCAACAGCCGAGGAAGACTCGAGTATGCGCACGCTCTTTTTGAACTCTATCTCGATCACATCGCCCCGCTTAAAGCTGCCGCAGATGTATTCATAGCCCTTTTTGAGCTCATGCGGATACGGGCCGCAGCTTAAGTTGTAGAACTCACACCAGTCGGGTATGCGAAGCGCCAGGGTCATATCACCCGATGATGCACCCGTTCCGTCAGCCGCGGAAACCTCCCTGCAGGCAAATCTTATCTTTCCGCTGC
>JAGCSS010000222.1 GCA_017964055.1 Lachnospiraceae bacterium | reverse complement strand
GATGCCTGCTCGGAGGCCTGCTGCTGGACGGGACGGGAGTCGGCGGGATGCTCCTGATATCGTCCGTCATTGCGCTGTGCGGAGTGATAACGGTGTGGCTGTTTGCGGAAAAAAGCCGGACAGAGGGGTAATATATCGGATACTGTCCGATGACAGACACCGATACCCGAACGGAACAGTATGAACTTGCAATACACTGCATATGCATGCAGGGGGAAGGAGTAAAAATGAAAGTAAAAGAAAGCTTGTTTTTAAAGGAGAAAAAGCCTCTACTTAAAAAGCTCCTCGATGAGCTCCTGGCCAGATACGAGTATGCCTCGATCCTGGCGAGCGACTCGATCGGCAAGATCTATAACGTATCAAAGACAGGTACGAATATCCGCGAGGACGCGAATCTTACCGAGCGCGGCTTCTGCATAAAGATCTGCGATAAGGGAGAGACGGCGGAATACAGTTTTAACGAGATCTCCGAGGAGGCGATCCCCGGGATACTTAAAAACATCGAAGAGAATCTGATCGCCCTGGACGGCGCGATCCCGGCCGGCATCGAGGCATACCGCATCGATAAGCTGAACGATGAGCGGATCTGCATCAATGAGAGCACCGAGTACGAGGAGGACCCCGAGGAACTCGGCAACGAAAAGATCATCGAGCTGCTGACACGCATCTCGGAAAAGGGACGCGCGTACGATGAGCGCATCATCAACTGCTCGGCGAGCTTTTCATATCAGAAATACACTAAGATGTTCCTCTCGCGCAACAAGGACATGACGCAGAACGTTATGTGGAGCGCCGCATGGCTGGCGGTTCTCGGTTCCGCAGGCGAAGAGATCAAGGACAGCTACCAGCCGATGTCGATCCTCGGCGGCAGTGAGATATTAAAGAATCTCGAGGCTACTCTCGAGACCGCATGCAAGACCACCATAGAGCTGTTTGACGCTCAGCCCATCGAGCCCGGTGAGTACGAGTGCATCTGCATGCCCGACGTTACCGGCATGATCGTGCACGAGGCGTTCGGACACGGCGTTGAGATGGATATGTTCGTTAAGGACAGAGCGCTCGCGCAGCAGTATGTCGGAAAACAGGTTGCTTCGGAGCTGATCACGATGCACGACGGCGCATCGACCATCCCTGAAGTAGCTACGTTCTTCTTTGATGACGAGGGCATCCCCGCTCATGACACCATCATTATCAAAAACGGCATCCTGCAGACAGGTATCTGCGACCTGCAGTCGGCGGCGCATCTTTCCACCGCGCCTACGGGCAATGGACGCCGTGAGAGCACACAGCGCAAGGCTTACACGAGAATGACCAATACCATTTTCGAGGCTGGCAGCAGCACCGTAGAGGAGATGATCGCCTCGGTTAAGGACGGCGTGATGCTCTGTGAGGCTTCGAGCGGCATGGAGGATCCTAAGAACTGGGGTATCCAGCTGATGGTGAACTATGCGCGTGAGATCAAGGACGGCAAATTCACGGGCAGGATATTCTCACCCATTGTTATGACAGGCTATGTGCCCGATCTGCTGAAGTCGATCTCGATGATATCCGACAAGATGGAGGCCTGCGGCACCGGTTACTGCGGCAAGGGCTACAAGGAGTGGGTCAAGGTTTCCGACGGCGGCCCTTATATCAAGGCTAAGATCAGACTCGGATGACCGGCAATCGACAATACTTGGAATAATAGGAGTGCAAAACCCTGTTTTATGACCTGCAGAGCAGTGCCGGTCACACGGATTTGGCACGGAACGGAGAATACATGACAGATAAAATACTTGCCGCGCTTGCGGCGGAACAGGTCGGGGAGTACCTGATCACAAAGACCGTGCAGAAAAGCGCGGAGCTGTTTTTCATCAAAAAGACCCTCGATGTAAAGAGGGCAAAGGAGTTCACACAGTACGAGGTCAGCGTATACAGGGATTTCGAGAAAAACGGAAAGGCCTGCAAAGGCCAGTCTTCCGTAAATATCTTCCCGGGCATGACCGAGAGCGAGATCCGCGGCCTCATAAAAGACGCGATGTTTGCGGCATCGTTTGTTGCCAATCCCACCTATGAGCTGCCCGGACCGTCGGACAACCGTTTCATCGAGATGGAATCCGATATCGCCGACAACACCATGGAGGAGAACTGCCGCGTTATGTCGGAGGCGCTTTTTGCCGAGGACAACGACAGCGACGCGTTCATCAATTCAGCGGAGCTGTTTGTTTATGACACCGAGAGATACATGATCAATTCAAAGGGGATCAACGCAGGCTATCGCAAATGCAGCGTTTCGGGCGAGTTTGTGGTACAGTGCAAGTCACCCCGTGATGTGGAGACCTACAAGGATTTCCGCTACAGCAGCCTGAACGCACAGGCTCTGCGCGACAAGGTAAAGCGTACCATCGAGTACACAAAGGCCAGGGCGCAGGCATCCGAGGCACCCGCTTCGGGCAATTACCGCCTGATCCTCTCGGAGGACTATGTGGCCACGCTCTTTGATTTCTACAAGGACAAGGCCGACGCGGGCTATGTTTACGCAGGTTATTCCGACTACAAGACCGGCGAGAACGTACAGGCG
>JAGCSS010000221.1 GCA_017964055.1 Lachnospiraceae bacterium | reverse complement strand
TTTCAAGTGGTGTAGACTTCAGACCTATAAAAGACAAGGGCGTCTTGAGGATATGATCTTCAAGGCGCCTTTTCCGTTTTTTTCGGGACACGGTAAGCCGCTCCCGTTTGGACGGAAAGACGGGGAGGCGTTAACGATGTGCTCTATTTTCGGTTTTTGCGGTACCGATGTCAGATACGAAACGGTAAAGACCGCACTTTCAAAAACTCAGTCGAGAGGACCCGATGCAAGCAGAGTTGTAAATACCGGGAACGGATGGCTCGGGTTTAACCGCCTGTCGATCATGGGACTTACCGATGCGGGCATGCAGCCTTTCCTGTACGGAGGCAAGAGGACGCTGTCGGTCACGGCGTTCGAGGATCAGCTCACAGAGCACGGGCCGGGCAGGTTTTGCGAAACGATACTTGTCTGCAACGGTGAGATATACGGTTTCAGGCCGTTAAAGGAGGAGCTGATCGCGAAGGGCTACAGCTTCGGCAGCGATTCCGACTGTGAGATACTTCCGGCACTGTATCGGGAGTACGGCACCGAAATGTTCGGGATGCTCGATGCCGAATACGCGCTGATCATGTACGATGCGAAAACGGGTTCGTACATCGCGGCGAGAGATCCGATCGGCATCAGGCCGCTCTATTACGGCAGGAGTAAGGCAGGCAGCTACATCTTCGCGTCAGAGCCCAAGAACCTGACGGGACTGGCCGATAAGATATATCCTTTCCCTCCCGGACATTACTTCAAGGACGGCGAGTTCGTAAAATACCGCGATATGTCCGAGGTAAAAGAAGTCAAGCACGATGACTTGGATGAGATCGCGAAGAACATACACGATCTGCTGACGGAGGGTGTAAAGAAGAGACTTGATTCCGATACTCCCGTGGGATTCCTGCTTTCGGGAGGACTCGATTCGTCACTGGTATGCGGCATCGCAGCAAAGATGCTCGATAAGCCGCTCGAGACCTGGGCGATAGGCATGGACATCGACGCGATCGACTTAAAGTACGCGAGAGAGGTTGCGGATTACATCCATTCGAACCATCATGAAGTGATCATTTCAAAGAAGGATATCCTGAACGCGCTCGAAAGAGTCATCGAGCTGCTCGGGACCTACGATATCACAACGGTCCGCGCGTCGATCGGAATGTATCTCGTCTGCAAGGCGATACATGAACAGTCCGATATCCGCGTTATCATGACCGGTGAGATCTCGGATGAGATATTCGGATACAAATATACGGACTTCGCTCCGAACGCGGAGGAGTTCCAGAAAGAAGCGGAGAAGAGGATCAGGGAGCTGCATATGTACGACGTTCTGAGGGCGGACAGATGCATCAGCGTAAATTCCCTCGAAGCCCGTGTTCCGTTCGGAGATCTGTCATTTGTCGAGTACTGCATGGCGATCGATCCCGAAAAGAAGCTGAACCGTTACGGAAAAGGCAAATACCTGCTGAGGCACGCGTTTGAGAAGGACGCGCTGATCCCCGAGAGCATCCTCTGGAGAGAAAAAGCGGCGTTTTCCGATGCGGTAGGGCATTCGCTAAAGGACGACCTCGCGGAATATGCCGAGAGCCGTTACACCGATGCCGAGTTCGAAGAGGGCATCAAAAAATACGGTCACGCGAAGCCTTTTACAAAGGAGTCGCTGCTGTACAGGGATATTTTTGAAAAGTATTATCCCGGGCAGTCGGAAATGGTTGTTGATTTCTGGATGCCGAACAAAAACTGGGAAGGCTGCGATGTTAAGGATCCGTCGGCGAGAGTACTCGCAAATTACGGAGACAGCGGCAAGTAAAGCAATAATAAACCGAAAGACAAAGGCGTCTTAAGAGTTTATCTCTTTGGCGTCTGTTTTTTTATAAAAAATACAGGAGGGAAAGATTTATGGAAAAAAAGAATGTACCTGAACTATTCGGAGCACTGGTGTTTGACGACAGAGTAATGAGAGCAAGGCTCTCTGCAAAGGTATACGATTCACTCAGAAAGATAATCGATGAGAACGGACAGCTCGATGAGGGCGTTGCCGAGGCGGTGGCAAAGGAAATGCGCGACTGGGCGGTAGAAAACGGCGCTACGCATTTTACACACTGGTTCCAGCCTCTGACAGGCGTTACCGCTGAAAAGCACGACAGCTTTATCTCCCCTTCACCCGACGGCGGCGTGATCATGGAATTCTCGGGCAAGGAGCTGATAAAGGGCGAGCCCGACGCATCCTCGTTCCCTTCGGGCGGACTCAGGGCCACCTTCGAGGCGAGAGGCTACACAGCATGGGATCCCACATCCTACGCGTTCATAAAGGGTCACACACTCTGCATCCCGACCGCATTCTGTTCATACAGCGGCGAGGCTCTTGATAAGAAAACCCCTCTGCTGCGCTCGATGCAGGCACTCGATAAACAGGCAAAGCGTGTGCTGAAGCTGTTCGGCAAGGATGTTAAATATGTCAGGACGAGCGTAGGTCCCGAGCAGGAATATTTCCTGATCGATGCCGAGATGTACCAGAAGCGTCCCGATCTCGTATATACGGGCAGGACACTGTTCGGAGCGAAGCCTCCCAAGGGACAGGAGCTCGACGACCATTACTTCGGTGTGATCAAGCCCAGGGTAAACGCGTTCATGGAGGACCTGAACGAGGAACTTTGGAAGCTCGGTATCCTGGCCAAGACGGAGCATAACGAGGTTGCTCCCGCACAGCACGAGCTGGCGCCTATTTATTCCACTACCAATGTGGCTACCGACAACAACCAGCTGACCATGGAGATCATGCAGAAGGTGGCCAGAAAGCACGGTCTCGTATGCCTGCTCCATGAAAAGCCTTTCGCGGGCGTAAACGGCTCGGGTAAGCACAACAACTGGTCAATGGCAACAGATAAGGGCGCAAACCTCCTCTCACCCGGAGATACCCCTCATGAGAATGCACAGTTCCTGCTTTTCCTGTGCGCGGTCATTCAGGCGGTTGACGATTATTCGGATCTGCTCCGTCTCTCCGTTGCCACCGCAGGCAACGATCACAGACTCGGCGCGAACGAGGCTCCGCCCGCCATTATCTCCGTATTCCTCGGCGATGAGCTCTCCGCGATCCTTGAGGCGATCAGGACCGATTCTCCTTATCAGGGAAAGGCCAAGGAAGTTATCAAGCTCGGCGTTGACAGCCTGCCGAAGTTCTCGAGAGACACCACTGACAGAAACCGTACTTCGCCGTTCGCATTTACCGGAAACAAATTCGAGTTCAGATCGCTCGGTTCGTCGAACAGCATTGCCTGCTGCAATATCATGCTGAACGCAGCGGTGGCCGAGAGCCTTAAGCAGTACGCCGACAGGCTTGAGAGCGTTTCCGATTTCGAAAGCGCGCTGCACGATCTGATCAAAGAAGTTATCACAAAGCATCAGCGCATCCTCTTCAACGGCAATGGCTACGGTGAGGAATGGGTTAAGGAAGCGACCGAGGTCAGAGGTCTTTCGAACCTTAAGACTACACCCGACGCTATGCCTCATCTGCTCGATGAAAAGAACAAGTCGATGCTGATGGCGCATAAGGTATTTACCGAGTCCGAGCTTCATTCGAGATGCGAGATCATGCTCGAGAATTACTGCAAGACCGTTACGATCGAAGCGCATACCATGGTCGATATGGTAAGAAAGGATTACCTTCCCGCGATCGAGGACTATCTGTACAAGCTGGCAAAGACCACTTCGATGATGAAGTCGGTCAGCGACAATGTAAAGTGCAATTACGAGATATCCACGATGGAGAGGCTGTCCGAGCTCACCGACTATATCCTCGAGAGAGTAAAGGACCTCGAGCAGTCGCTCGAATGCGTAAAGAGCTTCGATACCGTTCTTAAGACCTCAGAGTTCATCAGGGACGATATGATCCCGAAGATGGAGCATTTGAGAAAGCACGTGGACGAGGCCGAGATGCTCGCGAGCGAAGAGTGCTGGCCGGTTCCCAGCTACGGAAAGCTGCTGTTCAGTGTATATTGAGCGGCGACGGAAAATGAATAAAAAGAGCTGCCACAAGGGCGTGGTCACAGGGTCCTTGCGGCAGCTTCTTTTTTATAGCTAAGAAAGAGGGAGGAAAAGATTATGATTGATGAGATTATGAGTTTGGTGAATGAACAGATATTTGCGGTGTGGTTTCTGATCGGCGCCGCGCTGGTGTTCTGGATGCAGGCAGGTTTCGCGATGTGTGAGACTGGCTTCACAAGGGCAAAGAACGCCGGAAATATTATCATGAAGAACCTGATGGACTTCTGTATCGGAACAGTGATGTGGTTTATCTGCGGCGCGTCCCTGATGCTCGGACCCAACATCTTAAAGGGATTTGCGGGCGGCTTCAGCTTTGACGTATTCTCGGGATACGCGGATTTTGACTATTCCGCATTTGTATTCAACCTGGTATTCTGCGCTACCACCGCTACTATCGTTTCGGGATCTATGGCAGAGCGTACCAAATTCTCGAGCTATTGCATCTATTCGGCTATCATTTCCGCGGTAATCTACCCCATCGAGGCTCACTGGGTATGGGGCGGCGGATTCCTGACAGACTGGGGCTTCCACGATTATGCAGGTTCAAATGCAATCCATATGGTAGGCGGTATCTGTGCATTTATCGGCGCCTGGATGCTCGGACCCAGAATGGGTAAATTCGAGCGCGACAGGAACGGCAAGGTTACCAAGGTCAACGCGTTCCCCGGCCACAACCTTGTTATCGCGGCACTCGGTGTATTCATCCTCTGGCTCGGCTGGTACGGATTTAACGGAGCGGCAGCGACCGATGTTCCGACCATGGGCTCTGTATTCCTTACCACGACCGTTGCTCCCGCTGTTGCGACAGTTGTATGCATGATCTTTACCTGGGTTAAGTACGGTAAACCCGATGTTTCGATGTGCCTGAACGCTTCTCTTGCGGGTCTTGTGGCCATTACCGCGCCCTGTGACGTAACTGACTGCGCAGGTGCCGCCGTTATCGGCGCTGTTGCCGGTCTGCTCGTGGTATTCGGCGTATGGTTCAACGATAACGTATCTCATGTAGACGATCCCGTAGGTGCCGTTGCGGTTCATATGTTCAACGGTATCTGGGGTACTCTGGCGGTAGGTCTGTTCGCGACCGAGACAGCTCCCGGTTTTGCTGTTGCAGGCATTAAGGAAGGTCTCTTCTACGGCGGCGGCTTTAGCCAGCTCGGCATTCAGTTCGCAGGCATGTTCGTAACCGCGGCATGGACAGCCGTAACTATCTTCATCGCATTCCTGCTCATCAAGAAGACGGTAGGCTTACGTGTTTCGGAAGAAGAGGAGATCACAGGTCTCGATGCTACGGAGCACGGACTTCCTTCGGCATACGCAGGCTTCTCGATCATGGATATCTCCAACACAATGACCATGAGCGTGAACGAGAACACCAATCTCGGAACAGACAGCTACGAGCAGGCATCGGAGGCCAAGAGAAAGGCTGCCGTACCTGTGATCCGCGAGACTCCGACAGGCTCTGCGGATTTCGATACAGGTATCTCAAAGGTTGTTATCATCGCAAAGCTCTCGAGATATGAGGTATTGAAGCGCGCGATGAACGATCTGGGCGTAACCGGAATGACCGTTACGCAGGTAATGGGCTGCGGCGTGCAGAAGGGCGCGGGCGAGAAGTACCGCGGAGTCGAGATCGATATGACGCTGCTCCCGAAGGTTAAGATCGAGGTTGTAGTCAGCGAGATCCCTGTCGACAAAGTCATCGAAACCGCAAAGAAAGCGCTTTATACCGG
>JAGCSS010000220.1 GCA_017964055.1 Lachnospiraceae bacterium | reverse complement strand
CTTTTTGCGGTGGCGGCAGGCATATTCGTGCTCGGACTGGCCTTAAACAAGTGGGAAAAAGGCAATATATTCACGATCATTGCGGCGCTCTTCGTGATCCCGATGGCCAGGTACGCGACGACCTATATCATGTTTTTCCCCTTTAAGTCTGTGACCGAAAAAGAAGCGGCCGAGACGGAAGCTGCGGCAAAGCCCGGCAGCATCATTTACGCGGACTATATCATGACTTCGGAGAAGCGGGCCATGATGCTCGCGTTCGCGGTGATCACCTCGGATAAGATCATCGGCCTCACGGGCAGGAAAGAGGAGGATGTGCTCGACATCCGCAACTACATCCAGGACATCGTAACCCGCAGGGGATACGATTACAAGGTTACGATAACCGATGAGAAATCAAAATTCCTGAGTCTGCTCAGGGGCAGTGACAGCGCTGCTGAGCTGGCTTTTGAGAGCGATGAGGCAAAGGCGGCGTTCGATGAGGAGCGAAAAAAGCTCTGCGGAGAGCTGGAATCGCTGATGCCTTAAGGCAGATACTGAAGGAACGGCAGCGTCTTTGATCATGACGGGAGAATGGCATGCAGAGTTTTACGGCAGGTAAGAATGAGGACGGAATGCGTCTGGACAAATTAATAGACAGGATCCTGCCGCAGGCGGGTAAGGGCTTTGCCTACAAGATGCTCCGTAAAAAGAATATCGTCCTGAACGGCAAAAAGGCGGAAGGAAATGAGAGATTATCGGTCGGAGACGAGATAAAGTTTTTCCTTTCGGACGAGACATACACCGCTATGGGAGGAGTCATTTCCCATGCGGCACCGGGTGCGGGCGGCAGTGACGCTGCACCGGTCGAGACTGCGGACAGAACAGGCAGTGCCGCGGCATCGGTCAAGGCTGCGGACAGAACAGGCTGTGCCGGCAGGATTCCCGCTCGGCACGGGATCATAAACGGCGGATTTGACTTTGCGGCCAATATCATTTACGCGGACAGCGACGTGATCCTCGTCAACAAGCCTGAGGGTATTTTGTCCCAGAAGGCAGGGCAGGATGACATTTCCCTGAACGAATATCTGCTCGAATACGCAGTACAACAGTATGGGCTGGACCTGAATGCGCCCGCAACCTTCAGACCTTCGGTGTGCAACCGCCTCGACCGCAATACTTCGGGCATTGTGTGCTGCGGAGTGAGCCTTAAGGGCCTGCGCGCGCTTTCCCGGATGTTCAGGGACAGGACCGTGCATAAGTATTATCTCGCGCTCTGCAAAGGCGAGATCCTCGTGTCCGAGCATAAGAAGGCGTATCTGGTAAAGGATGAGGCGACCAATAAGGTCACTGTCTCGGATAAGCCCGCGGAAGGCGCCGAGCTGATAGAGACCGCGTGGAGGCCGCTCAAATACAGGAACGGATGCACTCTGGCCGAGGTGGAGCTCTTTACAGGCAAAAGCCATCAGATCAGGGCGCAGCTGGCGCATGAAGGACATCCGATAGCAGGGGACAATAAATACGGAGACGCCGCATTTAACCGCGCGATGCGCGACAGGTACAAGGTCAGGTCGCAGATGCTGGCGGCATATCGAATAGTTTTCCCCAAAACGGAAGTCCTGCCGGGAATATCGGGCAGGGAGTTCAAGGATGAAAAGGCGCTGGCGCATGCGCTGTGGGGAGAGTACCTGACATGAAAAAGGGGTTAACGGGTTTACTTACATTTCTTTTGATCATATGCATATGCGGATGCACAGCCGGGACAGGCAGCGATGACAGCGCGGCAAACCGGCCGACTGACAGTTCCGGGACAGCCGGAAGCGAAACGGCAGATACCGGCGTCCCGGCAACGGACGTTACAGGTGATACGGACGATATGGGAAAGGCAGACACGGCAGGCGACGCAGGGATCGAAGACGATTCGGCGGAGGATGACCTGACCGGGCAGACGAACATCAATCCCGCCGCAGAAACAGCGCGTACATGGGTAACCGATCCTACGACCGTTCATCCTCTTACGGTGTCCTCGACCCCGCTGCCCGACTTTACTGCGGTCGGCGAGCTCTATGAGGCATTCTCCGCACAGATTTCCGAGAATAAAAAAGAGTTTTCAAAACAGAAAAAGGCTCCCTGCATTTACATAACCACAGAGGAGAAACGCTCGATCCTGTCGAAGGATGAGTATGTCGCGAGTATCGTGGATATCTTCAACTGCGATGCGGAATATGAGCTTTCGGCGGCGGCCGGAGTCAAGGTACGCGGCAATTCCACAGCTGATCAGGGCGATGAAAAGCCCTACCGCATCAAATTCGAAAAGAAGCAGGGTATGCTGGGGCTTCACGGGGGCAGTAAGTTTAAAAGCTGGGTGCTGATGCGCTCTTACTGGAACCTCGCACCGGATTACATGGGCTTTGAGCTGGCGAAGGCCGTATTTGGCGGCAGGTATTACAGCAGTGACAGCTGTTATGTGAATCTGTACATCAACGGGGATTACAAGGGCGTGTATCTCTTATGCGAGCAGAACCAGGCCGCGAAGGGGCGCGTTGAGGTTCATGAACCAGGGGCAGATGAGTTCGGGGCGGATATCGGTTATTTTATCGAGATGGACAACTATGCGGGCGATGAGCATCCGTATTTCACGCTTGACCATAAAAAGACCGACATGACCGATATCAGCGGGAATACGCGAAAAACCTTCAGCAGGAACTACAGCATCAAAAGCGATATCAGCAATGAGGAACAAAAGGAGTTCATCATGAGATACCTTAAGGGCTGCTACGACATTCTGTATGAGGCGGCCGAGCATGACGCGCCTTATATGTTCGATCCGGATATGAACGCGGTGCCCGCGGACGGCCGTTACGCATCGGCCCGGGAGGCCGTTGAAGCCGTGATCGATCCCGAATCGCTGGCCGACATGCTGATAATCGAGGAGCTCGTGCACATCTACGATGTCGGCGCGGGAAGCTTTTTCATGGCAGTGGATTTCTCTGAGGAGAGTATGTATGAGAGGCTGACCTTCCTCGCACCCTGGGATTTTAACTGGGCATATTATGAGTCGGGCAATGAGTATTTCGCCTGCACGTTCCAGGATGTCATGGATGACGGCTACGACCGCTCCAATATATGGTTTATCACGGCTATGAAGGCGGAGTGGTTCAGGGATATCGTAAAAGAAAAATGGAATGTGCTCAGGGCCGCTTCAACCATAGAGAATACCGCAGACCGCGTGGTGAACGAATGTGAAAAGCTTAAGGGCGATCTCGGGGACGAGGCCTGGAAGATCGACATGGTCAAAAACATTAGGACCTTTGTTAACGACAGGCGCAAATGGCTCGATACGCAGTGGAACAGATAGAAAGAACGGACCGGAGGGCAGAGACTTTCCGGTGACCGGTGACGGGAGGCAGATCAGTGGCACTTTGGAATTCGCGAGGTCTTCGCGGCTCACAGCTCGAGGAATCGATAAACCTTACAAACGAAAAATACCGAGAGGGCGGACTGGCGCTTATCCAGAAGATCCCGACGCCCATCACGCCGATCGAGATGGACAAGTCACACGGCCATATAACACTGGCGTACTTTGACAAAAAGAGTACGGTCGACTATATCGGCGCCGTGCAGGGTGTCCCCGTCTGCTTCGATGCGAAGGAATGCGCGACCGAGACGTTTGCGCTGCAGAATGTGCATGAACATCAGGTAGTATTCATGCGTGACTTTGAGAGGCAGCAGGGTGTTGCCTTTTTCCTGATATATTTTAAGAGCCTGGACAGGTACTATTATCTGCGTCTGCGTGAACTGGAGCCGTTCTGGAAGAGAGCGGAAGAGGGAGGACGCAAGAGCTTCAGGACGGACGAGCTCGATGAGGGCTATTTCTTTGACGGAAAAAACGGCTTTTTCATACCGTATCTCGAGATGATACAGAAGGACCTGGACGAGCGCGGAGAGTAAGATCACAAATATTTTGCAGGTTTGTAAAAAAAGTTCTTGACGAAGGGATCGTGTTTCTGTATAATTCAATTCAATTTAGTAGCATGATAATATGGTAGCACATCAACGTGCTAAAGTGAATGAAAGGAATAGACAGTGAAGGATAAACTTTTGCATACTCCCGAGGGAGTCAGGGACATATACGGAAAAGAATGCAGGGCGAAGCTCTATGTGGAGTCGCAGCTCCTCGCAAAGATGAGGCTGTACGGCTTTGAGAGCATCGAGACGCCGACGTTCGAGTATTTTGATATTTTCAGCGAGGAAAGAGGCAGTGTCAGCGCAAAGGACATGTACAAGTTCTTTGACCGCGAGGGCAATACTCTGGTCTTAAGACCCGATATCACGCCTTCTATCGCGCGCTGCATCGCCAAATACTATCGGGACTGTACGGGACCTGTAAGGCTTTCCTACCACGGACAGACCTTTATCAACAGCAATGAGTATCAGGGTAAGCCCAAGGAGTTCACCCAGATCGGAGCGGAACTCGTAAACGACGCTTCCGTTGAGGCCGACGCGGAGATGATCGCGCTGACTGTCGAATGCATGCTGGCGGCGGGTATCCCCGAGTTCCAGATAGAGATAGGCGAGGTCGGCTTTTTCAAGGCGATCGTACGCGAGGCAGGACTTGGCGAGGACGATGTCGATGAGATGAGGGCTCTGATCAACGACAAGAATTCCTTCGGTCTCGAGGACCTTATGAGGCGCTATGATATCGATGAGAAGCTCAGTAAGATAATCGTCAATCTTCCCACGCTTTTCGGTCCTCCCGAGAAGTTAAAGGATTTCAAGGCGCTCACGGATAATGCCGACGCGATCGCTTCGATAGAGAGGCTCGAGAAGATATACAGTTTACTGAAGCTCTACGGCTATGAGCGCTACATCAGCTTCGATCTCGGAATGCTCAGCAAGTACCGTTATTATACGGGTATTATCTTCAACGCATATACTTACGGGACGGGCGACGCGATAATCTCCGGAGGCCGTTACGATAATCTGATCGGACAGTTCGGAGAGGCTGCTCCGGCGATCGGTATGGCCGTGATCGTTGACAGGATGATGGCGGCTATGATGAGACAGGACATAGTTCACGATGCCGATGAGCGGATAGCTGAATTTTCCGCCGATGAGGATTCCTATGCGGATGAGCTGAAAAAAGCCATCGAGGCCAGAAAGAACGGAACCCCCGCGAGGGTAAACATCCGACATTGATGCTTGGTTGAATATTTAAACAGCAGCCGTCGGACGCACTGCGAAAGCAGGCACAGCAGATAAAAAGGATGATATTGTTTTATGAGATATATTACGATAGCGCTGGCCAAGGGCAGACTGGCCAAGCAGACAATGGGCATTCTCTCGCAGATAGGCATTACCTGCGAGGAGATGGAGGACAAGGAATCGAGAAAGCTGATCTTCACCAACGAGGAGATGGGCTACAGATTTTTCCTTGCGAAGGCTAATGACGTGCCGACCTATGTAGAGTACGGCGCGGCGGATATAGGCATCGTCGGAAAGGATACTATCGTTGAGGAAGGGCGCAAACTGTATGAAGTGCTCGATCTCGACCTCGGCAAATGCAGGATGTGCGTTGCCGGTCCCGAATCGGCGCGTGAGGCGCTCGATGCCGGCAGGATGATCAGGGTGGCGACCAAATATCCCGCGATAGCCAAGGAATATTTCAATAACGTACGACACCAGACTGTGGAGATAATCAAGCTCAACGGCTCCATAGAACTGGCTCCGATAGTCGGACTTTCGGAGGTCATCGTCGATATCGTCGAGACAGGCTCGACACTGCGTGAGAACGGACTTGTGGTGCTTGAGGAGATCATGCCTCTGTCCGCCCGCATGGTGGTCAACCGCGTTTCGATGAAGATGGAGCAGGAGCGTATCAGCAAACTGATCGGAGACATGCGCGAGGTTATTGAAAAGAGAGGATAGGATATGAGGATCGTAAAACTTGACAGGGAGTCAAAGAAGGATCTCCTTGTAAATCTGTTAAAGCGCAATACCACACAGTATCCCGAATATGAGGCGAAGGTCGCCGCTATCGTGGAGGATGTGAAAAAGCGCGGAGATGAAGCAGTTTTTGAATATACGGCAAAATTTGACAAAGCTGAGCTTACCGCTTCGACGGTCGAGGTGACCGCAGCCGAGATCGAGGCGGCGTACGGCGAGGTCGACGCTGAGCTAGTGCGGATCATCAGGAGAGCTATAGAGAATATCAGGAGATTCCACGAGAATCAGCTGGAAAAGAGCTGGTTCACCACGAGAGCGGATGGCGCGTTCTTAGGACAGAAAGTGACCGCTCTTTCATGCGCGGGAGTATATGTGCCCGGCGGCAAGGCGGCGTATCCTTCATCGGTACTGATGAACGTTATCCCGGCAAAGGTCGCGGGAGTTGAGAACATTATCATGTGCACGCCCTGCAACGCGGAGGGTAAGGTTTATCCGACAACGCTCGTTGCGGCGAAGGAAGCGGGAGTCGACAGGATATTCAAGGTCGGCGGCGCGCAGGCGATCGCTGCCATGGCTTACGGGACCGAGAGCATCCCCAAGGCAGACAAGATCGTTGGTCCCGGAAATATTTATGTAGCGCTCGCAAAGCGCGCGGTTTACGGCAATGTCAGCATCGATTCGATCGCGGGTCCTTCCGAGATCCTTGTGCTGGCAGATGAGACGGCGAATCCCCGCTATGTCGCGGCGGACATGCTCTCCCAGGCAGAGCATGATGAGCTGGCTTCGGCGATCTGCATCACGACGAGTGAGGAATTGGCAAAGAAGATTTCTGAGGAGATCGACGGTTTTGTAAGCGTACTTTCGCGCAAGGCCATAATCGAGAAATCCCTTGAGAATTACGGATATATTCTTGTGGCTGAGAACATGGACGATGCTGTCGACGCGGTGAACGAGATCGCTTCTGAGCACCTCGAGATCCTGACTGCCAATCCTTTTGAGACCATGTCAAAAGTGAAGAACGCGGGCGCGATATTCCTCGGGGAGTATTCGAGCGAGCCTTTGGGCGACTATTTCGCGGGTCCGAACCACATACTTCCGACCAACGGTACGGCGAAGTTTTTCTCGGCGCTTTCGGTAAACGATTTCCTGAAGAAGTCCAGCGTTATTTCCTATTCACAGGCGGCGCTCGAAGCGGTACACTGTGATATAGAGACATTTGCCAAGGCAGAGGGACTGACCGCGCACGCAAATTCGATCGCGGTCAGATTCGAGTAAGACGAAAGACAGAGGAGTGCCTGCAATGCAGCGAAAGGCAAGCAGAATTCGCCCTCGGAGAAACGGCGGGTGCTTGTAGTGCAGCGAAAGGAGAAATATGGGAAGAACGGCAGCAGTCGAGCGAAACACTTCGGAGACGAAGATAAAGATTTCGCTCAATCTTGACGGAACCGGAAAATCGAATATCGATACGGGCATCGGATTCTTTGATCATATGCTTACGAGTTTTTCAAAACATTCATTCATCGATCTTGACGTGAAGGTGGATGGAGACCTCAGAGTGGACGGACATCATTCCGTGGAGGACACGGGCATAGTGCTCGGGACCGCGATAAAAGAGGCGCTCGGCGACAAAAAAGGCATCAGGCGCTACGGCAGTTTTATGCTCCCGATGGATGAGACGCTCGTGATGTGTGCGGTGGATCTGTGCGGCAGACCGTATTTCTCTTCGGATCTTACATTTACGATGCCGAAGATCGGAGAGCTCGACAGTGAACTGATACGTGAGTTTTTCTATGCAGTCAGCTATTCCGCGGCGATGAACCTGCACTTAAAGCAGCTCGACGGAAGCAACAATCATCATATTGCGGAGGCGGCCTTCAAGGCATTTGCGAAAGCGATGGCGGAAGCGGTGAGCATCGATCCGAGGATCGAAGGAACGCTTTCGACGAAGGGCACAATATAACTTGACCATCACAGGAGGAGCTTATGAGATTATATCCCGCGATCGACATCAGGAACGGAAAATGCGTACGCCTGCGTCAGGGCAGGTTTGACGAGCTTACGGTATACAACGACAATCCCGTGGACGCGGCGCTCGAGTGGAAGAGACAGGGCGCGGAGTATATCCATGTCGTGGATCTGGACGGCGCGAAGGCCGGGGATTCCTCGAATATCGGCGTGATCCGAAAGATCGCCGAGGCGACGGGACTGCCTATCCAGACCGGAGGCGGTGTCAGGAGCATAGAGAACATCAGGGAAAGACTAGATGCCGGCGCGGCAAGGGTCATTATCGGGACCAAAGCGGTTAAGGAGCCTGAGTTTGTAGAGCAGGCACTCCTTGAATTCGGCGCGGACAAGATCGTCATAGGCTTGGACGGCAAGGGAGAAGCGGCTGCGATCTACGGCTGGGAGCAGG
>JAGCSS010000219.1 GCA_017964055.1 Lachnospiraceae bacterium | reverse complement strand
TTTATTCTTCACTCTTTATCGGCATAGTGTCCGGCATGCTCATATACAGCTTTGCCGGGAGCGGAACGATATTCTCCGCGGCAGCCATGACCTTTGACATGATGTACTCAAAGATCGCGGACAACGCATATATGATCATTTTTCTGGCACTGCTCTGGGCCGTGGTCAGCCTCGTATCAAAATCGGGAGGCAGCCAGGCATACGGAAGATGGGTGGAAAAGCGGCTCAAAAGCAAAAGAGCTGCCCTGTTTTCCACATCGTTTCTGGGCACTCTGATCTTTATCGACGACGGCTTCAACTGCCTGACAGTCGGCACCGTTATGCGCCCCATCACCGACAGACTGAAGATATCGCGGGAGAAGCTCGCTTACATCATAGACGCCACCGCAGCACCCGTCTGCATCATTGCACCGGTTTCGAGCTGGGCTGTGGCCGTGGCGAGCGAAGTCAGCGAGACCAACGGCTTCAATGTTTTTCTTTCCACGATCCCCTATAATTTCTATGCGCTGATGACGATCCTGATGGTATTCTTTATCAGCTTTACCGGCAGGGACTTCGGTCCGATGAAAAAAGCCGAGCTCGCGGCGGCAAAGGTACAGCCCGAGAGCGGCGAGGCGGCTGCGGACGATAAGCCCCACGGCAGGGTCATCGATCTGGTACTTCCGATCCTCGTGCTGATAATCTGCGCCATCCTCGGAATGGCCTATGTGGGCGGCTTCTTTGAGGGCGTCAGCTTCTCCGAAGCCATCGGCTACAATCCCACCGCGGGCCTTTCACTCGGAGCGTTCGCGGGCCTGATCACCGCGTTCCTGCTCTATATCCCGAGAAAGCTCATGAAAGCCCGTGAGTTCGTCGAGGGCATCGTGAGCGGTATCGGCAACATCGTGCCTCCCATGCTCATCCTGATCCTTTCATGGAGTCTGGGCGGTGTCTGCAGGCAGCTGATCGGTACCGGAATGTTCATTTCCGGCTTCGTGAGCACCTCGAACCTGCCTCTGGGACTCCTGCCCGTCCTTATATTCATAATAGCAGCGCTGATGAGCTTTTCCATGGGAACTTCATGGGGAACATTCGGAATGCTGATCCCGATCGTTACCATGATCTGCGAGGCCGAAGGCGCAGGCATCTACCTGATCCCCGCGCTCGGCGCTACACTCGCGGGATCGGTATACGGTGACCACTGCTCGCCCATATCCGACACCACGATACTGGCTTCGACCGGTGCCGACTGCAAGCATATCCGCCATGTAGAGACGCAGCTGCCCTACGCAACTCTGGTTGCCGCAGTCTGCGCCGTAGGATATCTGATCGCGGGCTTCATGACATCACCGTGGATCGCGCTCCTTGCGGAGACGGTGCTCCTGATAGCCGCGATACTGGTTCTGAGCGGCCGGAAGATCAAAGAGTAAACACAAATAACGGGGTCTGCAGGCAAAAGCCCGCCGGCCCCGTCTTGCGTTTTCAGTACTCATCCAGGAAATTGTGCCTGATCCCGTCCTTTTTATATTCTATGACAGTATTCAGCTGAACGTTTTCCATGCTCCTGAAGATGTTGGATTCGATATAAGGATTGGTCTTTTTAAGCTCCGCGATGAGTTTTTTGGTCTCGAGGCGCTTTGACGATGTGGTGCCGTCCTCATGGCAGGTGGTGCAGGTATCGGTGAAATGGCAGGCGCACTGCAGGAAATGCAGGTCGTTGTAATCCCTCCATGCGCAGATATCCGCTTCCCTTACGAGATAGAGCGGCCTGATCAGCTCCATTCCCTCAAAATTGGTGCTGTGGAGCTTGGGCATCATGGTCTGGATCTGCGCGCCGTGGATCATGCCCATCAGTATCGTCTCGATCACATCGTCGTAATGGTGGCCCAATGCTATCTTGTTGCAGCCGAGCTCCTTTGCCTTGCTGTAGAGATAGCCGCGCCTCATCCTGGCGCACAGATAACAGGGGCTTTTCTCGATGACATCCACCGTATCGAATATCGTACTCTCAAATATAGTGACCGGGATCCCGAGCGCAGCGGCGTTGCTCTCGATGAGAGCCCGGTTTTCTTTATTGTAGCCCGGGTCCATGACGAGGAACGTCAGTTCAAAGTTCATCTGTCTGTGCCTCTGTATCTCCTGGAAGAGCTTTGCCATCAGCATAGAGTCTTTTCCGCCTGAGATGCAGACCGCGATACGGTCCCCCTCTTCGATCAGCCTGTATTTCTTACAGGCGCGCGCAAACGGAGAAAAAAGCTGCTTGTGGAACTTTTTGCGTATGCTCTCCTCGGCTCTTTGCTGCCGTTCCTCACGGTCGGCGGCGTTTTGCAGGCCGGCCCTGACATATCCCACATAGCCCTCTGCCAGGCTGTAACAGTCCCTGTCCTCGAGATATGCGTCCGTATCGTCCATCTCGCGTGATCTGCGCCCTATCTCGCAGAAAAATATCAGTTTCTTATCCGCGGGTATCCGCGCCAACTCCCCGCTGTCCTCGAGATCGTCGGCGAAAATGTTTATCGCCCCCGGGATCGTGCCGTACGCGACCCTGCCCTCGTCCCTGATATCTATAAGTGCATATGAGCCCTCG
>JAGCSS010000028.1 GCA_017964055.1 Lachnospiraceae bacterium | reverse complement strand
GGCGACCTGCGCAATTTTAAACGGCTTACAGCCGGCAAAACGGTCGTACTCGGCCGCAAGACGCTCGATACATTTCCCGCGGGCAGACCTCTGCGCGAGCGCAGGAACATTATCCTGACCCGCGACAAAACCTATAAGATCCACGACGCCGAGGTGGTCAACAGCGTTGATGAGCTGTTTAAGGCCCTCGGAGATACCGACACAGACGACGTTTTCGTTATAGGCGGAGCGAGCGTTTATTCACAGCTGCTCCCTTACTGCGATACGGCATACATCACCAAGATCGACTACACCTATGAGGCCGACAGCTTTCTGCCCAATCTCGACGAGGACCCCGAGTGGGAACTGATCGAGGAGTCTGAGGAGCAGACCTGTTACGACCTGGTCTATACCTTCTGTACCTATCAAAAGAAGAGGTAACTGATAATGGTAATGGTAGTGGCTTACATATTCCAGATATTGTTTCTGCTGATCTCGATCGCAGGCCTGCTTTATCTGATCCACCGCAAGGCGTCTTCCGAGCAGGGTCTGCTGACCGCGGCGTTCATATGCTTCTTTTTATGCAATTTCGGCGCCGTCCTGAGGTTTAGGGCACCTGATATCGGATCGGTCATTACCGCGAGCAAATTCATTTACCTCGGGTATACCGTACCCTGTCTTATTTTCCTGTCTTATGTGTTCCGGGTGACCGGGAAAAAGGTCAATACGGCCCTTACCGTTCTGATCTGTGTATTCAGTGTGCTCGCGATACTCTCTGCCACTGTTTTTACGATCGCGGATGGTTTACGGTCATTTCGGACTATGAAAATGTGAACGGCTTCGCGGCGTTTAAATGTGAGTTTAAGCACGGCGCGATAGTTACCGCCTTTGTGGATGCGTTTGTCACGTTCTACGCGGTATTCATCTTCCTGCGCTGGTTCAATGAGACGCAAAACCGCGATAACCGCGAGCCCGAGATCCAGAAGATCAGATATCAGTTCTTCATCTTTGTTTTCTGCATACTGTATATCATCGTCCTGATATCGGAGTTCTTCCTGCCCTGGCAGGCAGCCGAGCCGCTGCCGTACTACATGGGCGCGGTGGCGTTTTTCATACTCGTCATGCTGCTTGAGAATTCCATCGTTACGCGTATTTACAGTCCGCGCGACACGCTGATCGAGAGCCTCCCCGATGCGGTCATTATACTCGACCATGATTTCATGATCGTGGACATGAACCGTACCACACCCAAGCTCTTTTCGGAGATCGGCGGACGCCTCGGCAGTTCGCTGCCCGATCAGTATGCGTTCCTTCTGGACGATTACGATGAGGTGATCGGGTTTACTCATGAGGGCAGGCATTTCGAGAGACGTTTCGTGCCGATCCTTCGTGAAGGTCAGATATTCGGCTACGGACTCGTTATCACCGATGTTTCACCCGCGCACAAGCTGATGGTGGAGATGCGCGAGCTCAAGCGCAGCGCGGATATCGCGAACGAGGCAAAGAGCAGCTTCCTCGCGAACATGTCGCATGAGATCAGGACGACCATGAACTCGATCGTGGGCTATGTCGAACTGCTCTCGCGGGAGCACCTGTCAAAGGAAGGCAGGATGTATGCGGATGAGATCAGGAGCAGCTCCAACTCACTGCTGCACATAATCAACGATATCCTGGATTTCTCAAAGATCGAGCAGGGCAAGCTGGAGATCATGGAGGAGGAGTACGAGCCTGAGGCTCTGTTTGCCGAGGTCGGGAACATCACCCGGATGCAGGCGGAAAAGAAGGGGCTCAAATTCGTGAGCTCGATAGCCCCCGACATTCCTTCGGTACTCTACGGCGACAAGGTCAGGATCAAGCAGGTCCTTCTCAATATCACAGGCAATGCGGTTAAGTTTACCGACATAGGCACCGTAAAACTGGCCGCCGAATGGCATAAGATGCCCGACGGACGCGCGGAGGTGTCCATAACGGTCACCGACACCGGAATAGGTATTGCCACCGAAAACATGAACAGACTGTTCAATGAGTTTGAACAGGTTGATATACGCAGCACGATGACCAAGCCCGGCACGGGACTCGGTCTGGTCATCTCAAAGAGTCTGCTCGAGATGATGGGCGGAAATATCGACATTACGAGCGAATACGGCGTCGGAACATCCGTCACCATCATTATCAGGCAAAAGATCATCAGATCGGAGCCTGTCGCAAAGCGTGCAGAAAAAGCGGAGCGTGAGAGCCACATCTCATCGAAGACCTTCGCGGCACCCGACGCAAAGATCCTCGTGGTCGATGACAATAAGGTCAATCTCGAGCTCATGAACAATTACCTGAAGCAGTACAGGATCATTCCCGATACCGCGGACGGCGGAGCAAAGGCCGTTTCGATGGCCGCGAAGAAACAATACGATATCATCTTCATGGACCAGATGATGCCGGAGATGGACGGCGTCGAAGCGATGAAGCGCATCAGGGCGCTCGGCAGCAGTTATGTCGAGAAGATGCCCATCATAGCGCTCACCGCCAACGCGATCGCGGGAACCAGGAACCAGCTGATCTCGGAGGGCTTTACGGACTATGCGTCTAAGCCCATGCCGATCAAGGTCCTGGAGAATCTGCTCACGAAATACCTGCCCAAAGGCACCTACACGATCAATGCCGAGGAGCACGGGACCGGTGATGTCTCCGACATGAAGGGAGTGCTCAAGAACGACCGGGCGGTGCTCGAACTGCCTGATTATGTCGACCAGAGCATAGGTCTTACCAATGCGGGCGAGGATATCGCCCAGTATCGTGAGGTCATAGGCATCGTATACAAATATGCCCACGAGAAGCTGGATACGATAAAAGAGCTCTTCAAAAACGAGGATTACGAGCGTTATACGATAGAGGTACATGCGTTAAAGTCCAATGCCGCGACCGTCGGCGCGATGGCGCTCGCGGACAGGGCCAAGGCACTTGAAGATGCCGGAAAGACCGGTGATATCGAGACCATCAGACGCGATACGGAGCAGTTCCTGGCCGATTACGCAGTATTCGCCGACGACCTCAGGAAATGCATGGATTACGAGGCCGAGATGAGCGGAGAGAGTACCGAAGGCGATAATGCGAAACAGACCTTTATGAGCGCTGCGGACGAGGAGTATCTGAGTACCTTCGAGGAGATCGAAAACGCGATCGGCGAAGCCAGATACGAGGATACGAACGATCTGCTCGGAGTACTCGAATTCTTCGAGCTGCCGCCGGTCGTTGCGCATGCCGTTGCATCGATGAGAGAAGCTGCCGCCGCACAGGACTGGGCGGGCGTACTTGATATTGTCAGAAAACTGAGATAGAATTAGCTGGGGAGGATGCCATGATTCAGTTACTGGTAATAAACGACAAGAATGTTCGGGCCGGGATACAGTCGACGGACGGATATGAATTTGAAGTTACTGTAGCGGATTCGCCGCTTCAGGCATTTAACAGCATCATTCATATCAGCCCTGACGCCATTGCCCTTAACATGACCAATCCCGGGATGGACGGAGAGCAGGTCCTGATGCGCATCAGGAACATGCAGGCTTCGAAATATGTTCCGGTGCTCCTTTTCATCAGCCCGGGCGATGAGGAGTCCTACAGGCACAGGCTTGAAAGCGATAAGCTGACCGACTATTTCGTGGTTCCGGTAGGGAACGGAGAGGTGCTCGACTGGGCTGCAAAGGCAACCGGAGCTGCCAGCGCGGAGCAGAGAAAGACGGTACTCGTCGTGGACGACGATCCCGTTGTGCTCGATCTGATGAAGCTCTATCTCGGTGCCAAATACAAGGTCCTTGCTATGAATTCGGCGGCCGATGCGCTCGCGAAGCTCAAACTCGTGACGCCCGACATCATACTGCTCGATATCGCGATGCCCGATATGGACGGTAAGGAGCTGTTCCGCCAGATCAGGGATATCGGTTCGTGCGCGGATATACCGATCCTTTTCCAGACCGGTATGGCCGGCATAAATACCGTGCGCGAGTGCGTTAAGCTCGGCGCTGCGGGCTTTGTCATCAAGCCCATCCAGAAGCCGGTACTGCTCGAGAGGATCGAGGAGACACTCTACCCGCCCGAAAAGGACCCGAATTCCAACAACAGGGTATTTGTATGCGAGGAGTTCGATTTCCTGTATACGCTCATCCACGGCTATCTGAAGGACGACTATGAGGTAAGGCGCGGTGAGGCCGTGATGCAGACCATCAATGAGATAGAAGAGTTCCTGCCGGGCTGCATCATCATCGATTTTGACAATTCGGCATACATCTTAAGCCGCGTGAGAGAAAAGACCGAGCAGTTCAGGATCCCCGTGATCCTCCTTACGAGAGATCTGATGTCAGCGGCCGTGCTCGCGGAGATGAACAAGCCGAACACGTATCTGACCCAGCTTCCCATGACCAGGGAATCGCTGCTCGAGACTATGAAGAGCATCAAAGAGTGGAAAGAAGCATAATAAAGACATAAAAATCCCCGGACACCTGTCCGGGGATCTGTTTTAAACTGAGATATCGATGTTTCCGCCGACTGAAGGGTTCACGGAATGCTCCATCGAACGCCTCATCATATCCAGCAGGGCTGCACCTGCCTGTTCCTGATTGTCCAGGGATTTGGCCAGCATCATGGTACCTGCCTGTTCCATGGTCTTGTTCTGAGCGGACAAAACCGACAGAGCGGAAATACTCTCGGGAGAGATTGAAGAAATATCCATAGCTGCACCTCCTGCCTCCTCGATGATCTCAAACGGTTACCTCGAAACCGCTTCGCGGTTCCTCGGTAAAGTATATATCGGCTTATTTGCCCGGATATTTAATAACCGAATCGATATTAAAGCCTGCGAGCTTCTTGCGGCCCTCAAGGCCCTCGAGCTCCATAAGGAAGCAGATCTTAACGACCTCGCCGCCGAGCTGTTTAACGAGCTTTGTGATGGCTTCGATGGTGCCGCCGGTAGCGATCAGATCGTCGATGATGACAACCTTCTGGCCGGGTTTGATCGAATCCTTGTGCATCTCGATCGTAGCTGTGCCGTACTCGAGATCATAGGTGGCCTCGATGGTCTCGCAGGGGAGCTTGCCCTTTTTGCGGACGGGAACGAATGCTTTTTTGAGCTCGTACGCTACGGGTACGCCGAAGATGAAGCCGCGCGACTCGGGGCCGACAACCACATCAAAATTAACATCCTTGAGCATATCTATGATACCGTTGATCGATACCTGCAGTCCGTCGGGAT
>JAGCSS010000218.1 GCA_017964055.1 Lachnospiraceae bacterium | reverse complement strand
TCCACTCTGAGCAGCTATACGGTCAGCTATCTGGTGCCCGCGGCGCCGCCTGCCGAGCCCGAAGACCCGGATGACGACGACGATGAGCCTGACGATGTCGAACCCACAAAGCCCGATCCCTCAACTGCATTTGACGGCGCGAACGCGGTGGGAAGGGATGCTGCGGGACTGGCGGTCAGGATCTCGGCAAAGAATTCATCAGAGATGCTCTATACCCCTGACGGCAAGGCAGTGCTTCTCTACACCGGAGATCCCGTGCAGATCATCGATGTTTCGATCGACAACGGAAAGATCTGGTGCTACATCAGATTCTACTTCAACGGATTCGAATTCTTCGGCTATATCCGCTCGACGCATCTCGAGTCCGATGTGCTGATCAATCTGCTGAGCACTCAGACCGAGGCTTCCTCGGCACCGCTTGATTTCGAGACAAAGCTCGAACGTGAGGGCTTCCCCGAGTCCTATAAGCCCATGCTGCGCGATCTGCATGCGCAGTATCCGCTCTGGGAGTTCAAGGCTTATCACACAGGCATCGACTGGAATGAGGCCGTTGCGGCCGAGTCACAGGTCGGCGTGTCGCTCCTCCCGAATTACTACAGCCTCGAGTGGCTTTCGTTCGAGGAAGGCGCTTACAGCTGGAAAACGGATAAGTTTACGATATTTGACGGAACCTACTGGGTTGCGGCATCCGAGGACGCAGTCAGATATTACATGGACCCGAGGAATTTCCTCACTTATACGGGCATATTCATGTTCGAGAATCTGACCTACAATCCTTCGATACAGACGGGCGAGGGCGCGGCCGATATCCTTAAGACCACCGCTTTCGGCAACGGCGCGACCTACAAATACAAGGATGATTTCGGCGTTTCGAGAGTGACGAGCTACGTCGATACCTTCCTGATGGCGGCGGAGTACTCGGGCGTGAGCCTCTACCATCTGGTTTCCCGCTCGAAGAACGAGATCGGAAACGGCACTCCGAGCAACAGTGTCAGCGGTACGGTATCGGGCTATGAAGGCCTGTATAATTTTTACAACGTAGGCGCGAACGACAGCGCGATCCCCGGCCAGAACATCAGGAACGGTCTGGAGTTCGCAAAGAAGGGACGCGGCAGCGCGGCGATGAACCAGCTCTACCTGATCCCCTGGAGCAATCCCTTCAGGGCGATCCTCGGCGGCGCGTTCTATCTCGGCTACAACTATGTCAACAAAGGTCAGGATACGCTCTATTTCGAGCGTTTCAACGTTGTTTCGGACGGCGCGTACCCTGTGTTCACGCATCAGTACATGACCAATGTCGCGGCGGCCTGCACAGAGAGCACATCAACCTCGCGCGGCTACGACAACGCGGCTGAGATGGCGATCGAATTTACGATCCCGGTATATCTGAACATGCCCGAGGAGATATGCATAGCTCCCGAAAAGGCACTTAACCCCAACAACTGGCTCAAGTCTCTTAAGATCACCGATCAGAACGGCAATGAGCTGCCTCTGACACCTACCTTTGATTCGTCGGTCAAGCAGTCCTATTCGATCATCGTCGATCATGAGGTCAGCAGCGCGATCGTTGACGCAGTCACGGTCAGCAAGCTTGCTGAGATCACGAGCGGTTCGAGATTCGACCTCGATGTCGGTGAGAACCTGATCACGGTCAAGGTAAAGGCCGAGAACGGCAAGGTCAGAAAGTACAAGATCTACATTTCGCGTGAGCCCGATCCCAACGCGGCACCCGAGGACAATACCGGTGATGCGGAAACCGGCGAGAATACGGGTGATGCTGAGAATACCGGTGAAACCGATAATACCGGCGATCCGGAGAATACGCAGATCCCTGAGGGCACGGACAATGCCGGCGAGGGCGATGCGAATATCCCCGAGGACGGCACCGGGACAACCGACGAAGGCAGCGCGGAAAACGGCGGTGAGCCTGAAAGCGGAAACGGGATCGAAGCGGGCGGTGAGCCTGAAGGAGGTACCGGAGAGCCGGCAGGCGAAGGTTATCCCGAGGGCGGCGGCGAGTAAGCCACGGCCGACAGTAATAAAGATTAAGGAAGTGCTGTAAATGAAGGCATTTATGAAAACTGTGATCACGCTGCTGCTTACCGCGGCGGTGCTGATCTCACCCCTGACGGCGCCCGCAAAGGTACAGGCGGCCAGCGCATCGATAGGCTTTGAAAAGGACCTCGAGACCGTCAGGGTCGACGACGTGGTGGCGGTTACGCTCAAACTGACCGCGGATGCGATAATCGGGGCTTTTGAAGGATATATCTCCTACAACAGCGACGTGCTCGATTTCGTTACCGGACCCGAGACCATCGTCGGCGGCGAGGGCATACTTAAGATAAATGATTCCGATCCCGACGCGCGTTTTAACGAGAGGAGCTATCTCGTATTTTTCAAGGCGGTCGGCATCGGCAGCTGCGAGATCAAGATGAGAGGAACGCCTGAGATATATCAGGCTGAGACCGATTTCCCGATGTCTGTTTCCTCCAGCCCCTTAACGATCGATGTCCTGGCGTCGCAGAAGGCTTCGTCGGACGCTTCGCTCGCGGCCATGAAGATCAGCCCCGGAACACTTACACCCGAGTTTTCGCCTCAGGTATTCGAGTACAGCGTCACGGTGCCGTATGAGACGACCACGCTGCTGGTCAGCGCCGTAACCTCCGATACAAAAGCAAATGTCAAGATCGAGGGAAACGACGAGCTGGATGTGGGACAAAACCGCGTACTGCTCCTTGTCACAGCCGAAGACGGAACCGTAAACAAATACGTTATCTACGCCGCCAGAGAGCAGGAAAATACGGCCCCGGGCGGAGATACGCCCGAGACTACAGGCACTCCCGCGGGTACGGACGAGCCCGGCAGCACGGAGCAGACTCAGGAGGGCGGTAATACAGCGCCTTCGGAGGGCTCATACTTTTATGCCGTCGATGAGGACGGCAAGGTTATCTTAAACGCAGGCTCGCGGTATACGATCGAAAAAGACAACGGGTCGATCAAGATCCCCGAAGGATATTTCAAGACCTCGATCCTGATCAGCGGACACACGGTTACGGCTTATTCGCCCACCGAGGATCTGAGCAGCGATTTCCTGCTCCTGATCCTTTCAAAGAACGGCGGCGAGCCTGAGCTCTATTCGTTCGACCGCGTTGAAAAGACCGTGCAGCGTTATTCTTCGTCGAAAAAGGACGCGACGATCAACAGCAAACCTTCATCCGGTTATTCGACGATCGATGAAGCGGAGCTGAAAAAGAACTACGACAAGAGCCTCCACAACCTGACTCTTGTGATCGCGATCATGAGCGGTATCTGCATGCTGCTGCTGATCCTTACGATCAGGATGGCATTAAAGAGCAAAGAGCAGAAGCGCGAGCACGCAAGAAGAACGTCTTCGAGAAGCGGTTCATCAAGGCGGTAAAATGGGAAATGAATTTGGCGGATTAATACTATGAAGATCGGAGAAAGCAGTTAACAGATAATTAATTTTAATTTAATAATGTGAGGCCTTCGCGTTGCTTGACGCGGAGGCCTTTTTCGTGTTATAGTCGACGTATAACACTGAGCGGAAGGAGGCTTGGGTCTTGATCTATTATATAGATTTCAGCAGCGACGAGGCATTTTACCTTCAGCTGCGCAATCAGATCATCATGGGCATCGCAACATCGAGGCTGCGGGACGGAGAGAGCCTGCCTTCGGTGAGGGACATGGCCGAGATCATCGGCATCAATATGCACACGGTCAACAAGACCTACGCGATCCTTCGGCAGGAGGGATATCTGAGACTGGATCGGAGGCGCGGCGCGGTAGTATCGGTCAATCCGGACAGGCAGCGCAAGCTCGAGAGTTTTAAGTCCGATCTGAAGGTGAGCCTCGCGGAGGCTTTGTGCAACGGATTATCCACCGACGAGATCCATTCCGCGGTGGATGAGGTACTGAAGGAGATAACGCAGCAGTAGCGGTATTTGTGCGCAGAACGGAGAATATATGCTTTGTGATATATGTCATACCAGAGAGGCAAACATTACTTATACCGAGATAATAAACGGTCAGAAGCGCGAACAGCATCTGTGTCAGGTCTGTGCGGGCGAGCAGACGCGTGCCCTCACGGGTAAGTTTGGCGGCGAGATATCGATCGGCTCGATACTGTCAGGCATTTTGCAGAACTACGCAAAGGGTCTGGCGGCAATGTCGGCCAACGAGCCCGTATGCCAGCGCTGCGGTATGACCGCGTCCAATCTGATAAAGGACGGCAGGCTCGGCTGCCCGGAATGCTATAACGCATTTTCGATGATACTTGAGAAAAACCTTAAAACGGTCCAGGGCTCAGTGGAGCATCACGGCAAGGTGCCCGCAAACGCGGAACGCATCGAGATCCGCCCCGCCAAAACGACAGGCAGGACCGCGGCAGAGGTCATGAACGCCGCGACCGAGGAGATAGTTCGGATGAACGAGGCCGGG
>JAGCSS010000217.1 GCA_017964055.1 Lachnospiraceae bacterium | reverse complement strand
TATGGACGTGTTGCGGATGCAGCTAGATGCATCGATCCCAGAAAAGAGTGATAAGGTAAGGAGGATAGATAAATGGCTTTATTTGAATCATATGAAAGAAGAGAGCCCCAGATTCTGGCTTGCCTTAAGGAATATGGGATTTCTTCAATAGAAGAATGTAGAGATATTACAATGGCTGCAGGCATCGATGTTTACAAGCTCATCGAAGGCATCCAGCCCATCTGCTTTGAGAACGCAAAGTGGGCATACACCGTTGGCGCGGCTCTCGCCATCAAGAAGGGCTGCCGTAAGGCGGCAGACGCAGCGGCTGCTATCGGCGAAGGCCTTCAGGCTTTCTGCATCCCCGGCTCAGTAGCTGATACACGTAAGGTTGGTCTCGGACACGGCAACCTCGGCAAGATGCTCCTTGAAGAGGACACAGAGTGCTTCGCATTCCTTGCAGGTCACGAGTCATTCGCAGCTGCAGAAGGCGCTATCGGTATCGCAGAGAAGGCAAACAAGGTTCGCCAGAAGCCTCTCCGTGTTATCCTTAACGGTCTCGGAAAAGACGCAGCTCTGATCATTTCCCGTATCAACGGCTTTACTTTCGTAGAGACCGAGTACGATCCTTACACCAACACAGTTAAGGAAGTTTCGAGAAAGTGCTACTCCAAGGATCCCGAGTCGCCTCGCGCAAAGGTTAACTGCTACGGCGCAAACGATGTTTGCGAGGGCGTTGCGATCATGTGGAAGGAGAACGTTGACGTTTCCATCACCGGTAACTCGACCAACCCCACCAGATTCCAGCATCCCGTTGCAGGTACCTACAAGAAGGAGCGCATCGAGGCAGGCAAGAAGTACTTCTCCGTAGCTTCGGGCGGCGGCACAGGACGTACCCTTCATCCCGATAACATGGCAGCGGGCCCCGCTTCCTACGGTATGACAGATACTATGGGCCGTATGCATTCCGATGCACAGTTCGCAGGTTCTTCGTCAGTTCCCGCTCACGTTGAGATGATGGGTCTGATCGGCGCCGGCAACAACCCCATGGTTGGTATGACCGTTTCTACCGCAGTTTCGATCGAAGAGGCTGCAAAGGCAGGAAAGTTCTGATAACGGATATCAGCGTATGATCACGGACCGCAAGCAGGCATAAAACCTGTTTGCGGTCTTTTTGTTTGCCTTTCGCCATTTAAAAAGGTGCCTGTTACCATAAAGTTTTCTTTATGGTAACAGGCACCTTTTATATCGTACTGTAATTTACTCGCCATCGCCCGCGTCGGGCTCGGTACCGCCGTTATCCGCCGGCTCTCCTCCGCCCTCGGGATATACGATATTGCCCTCTTCGTCGATATAGGCGCCGTCGGGCAGATGTAAATCGCAGATATCATCGGGATGATAGATGTAAGGCGTATCCCATGTCTCGCAGATCACGGGAGGATCGAGGAGCTCCATGGTGCCGCCTCTGGCCTTTGATGAGTTATACATAAATATCTCGTCCTTGACCAGCAGGACCTTGCTGTCGACCTCACTCAGAGGGCAGTTCTCGGTAGCTGTCTTGCCTGATGTCCTGCAGATATTCACGCGTACATGGCAGGTGCACTTCTGTGTGGGAACAGTACCCTTCGCGAAGTACTCCGTCTTTACACAGTCTCCGCCCTCAGCCTGATCGCAGAGACCCGTGACCGCCAGATTGCCGCACTTCGTGCATATCGTTGCTGTAACGATCGAATCGGGCTTTTCCCAGTCCGCATCGGGCAGCTGCTTCTTGGTATGGATCTCCTCCATGACCTTGCGCCATATCTCCTGCTGATAGGTCTTGTTGTACTGATCGAAATTATTATCGAAACCGGTCCAAACCGCAGCCGTATAATAAGGCGTGTACCCAACGAACCAGAGGTCGTTGTTCTTTGACGCGGTACCTGTCTTACCCGCTACGTGCATCTCGTAATTCTTAAATCCGAGCCTTGAACCGGTACCCTTTGTGATGGTATCGTGCATGGCATCTGTGAGCAGCCATGCGGTGGAAGTCTTCATGACCTGAGTGGACTCGGTCTCGTTCGTGAGCAGCACGTTGCCGTCATGATCGAGTATCTTGGTGTAATACATGGGCTTGTTGTAAACTCCGCCGTTCGCGATCGATGCGTATGCCGCGCAGAGCTCAACGTTCGTAACACCCTTGGTCAGACCGCCCAGGGCGATCGCCAGGTTAACGTCTGAATATACCGTGCCGTCGTCGTTCACCTCGTATTTTACGAGTGTGGAGAAGCCGAGCTTTTCGAGATACTCAAATCCGAGTGATGCGCCGATCTGCTCGAGCGTCTTAACCGCAACGATATTCAGTGAATTGTAGATACCGGTACGGATCGACTGCAGTCCCCTGAAGCCTGTCGAATACCAGTTGATAACCTCTTTGGTGGTACCCGGATAGAAATACTGGGTATCGTCCTGAACCGATGCCAGCGTCAGTCCGCCGCTGTCGAGCGCGGGAAGGAAGGATGCGAGCACCTTGAACGTCGATCCCACGGAACGCGTCGTGTTCGATGCGCGGTTCAGCGTAAGGCTCTGCGTCTTTGCTCCTCGTCCGCCGCAGATGGCAACCACATGGCCCGTTTTCTGATCGATGATCGAGAACGATGACTGAGGCTGGGGAGTCAGGTATTTGCTCTCGACGTATTTGTCTCCGGCCTCTTCATCGACCAGTGAATTACGGAACTCGTCTATCTTTGCATAGACATCGTCGGGTGAAAGAGTCAGCTCCGAGATGCCCTTTTTCGTACCGTCCTCATGATAGTACAGGCCGTTCGAATCGACAAAATCCTTGAAATAATCTATAAAATGATGGCGCTGGTAATGTGTGACCGTACCGTCCGCCTTATAAACTGAGAGCGCATAGGTCAGCTCATAGCAGGAACCTGCCGAGGAGCTGAAGCCGAACCCGGGGAAATTAGCCTCGTCGGTATAGTAACGGTCCACGATCTCCTGAACCTCACGGTCCTGAGTCGTATATATGGTCAGGCCGCCGTAATAGAGCTGCTGCTGCGCCTGATCGTACGAATAGCCGAGCTTTTCCTGAAGGTCCGCGCAGACCTGCTCCACCAGCTCATCAGTAAAATACGAGAAGGTAGTGGCGGATGTGGCCTTCTTTTCCATGTTGTAGGCCGCGATCCTTGTATAAACATCATCGGCCATAGCCTCGTCATACTCTTCCTTGGTGCACCATCCCATCTCGAGCATATTGTCGAGACATGACTGACGTCTCTCGGCGTTCATATCGGGATGAGTGACAGGGTTTCTGTTGGTAGGCGACAGAACGTTGGGTGCGAGCACCGAAGCCTCGGAAAGCGTCAGCTCCGACATGTCCTTTCCGAAGTAGCTCTCTGCAGCCTTTGCCACACCGTAGGCGCCGTTGC
>JAGCSS010000216.1 GCA_017964055.1 Lachnospiraceae bacterium | reverse complement strand
GTCGGCATGAGCATCGTTGTTCCGAAGGAGAGCGCGGACGAGGCGGTAAGGATACTCAACGCCTGCGGCGAGGACGCCTACGTAATCGGAGAGATTACAGAGGGCGAGACGAAGATCGTTCTCCGGTGACCGATCGGCAAATAGACAGGCAGATATACCGGCAGGGAGTACCCAATAATCCCCGTACGTCAGACCAGCCGGGAATACCGGGCAACTGCCATATTCAGACTAGCCGGGAGTACCGGGCAACTGTCGTATTCAGATTTACCCGGAGTACCGGATAACTGCCGTACTCAGACGTAACGGATAATATCAGGAGAGTGGGAAAGCTATGTCAGACAGATACGTTAAGATCGCAGTCCTTGTCTCGGGCGGAGGCACAAACCTACAGGCTCTTATAGACGCACAGACGCGCGGGGAGCTGCACAGCGGCAGGATCGAACTAGTCATCTCGAACAAAGAGGGCGCATATGCGTTAGAGCGCGCGAAAAAAGCCGGGATAGAGACACTCACTGTGATCAAAAAGAAGCCGCAGGACGCATCGGCCCCGGTGACAGGCACCGCCGGAAGCAGTTCGGCAACCGGCACGGCGACAAACACCGTTAGCACGGTGACAGGCGCCGGCGGGAAAACTCCCCAGCAGGATTTTGAGGAGAGGCTGATAGCGGCGCTGGACGAACACGGCATCGAGCTCATCATTTTAGCGGGATTCATGAGCATTCTTTCGGCCGATTTCACGAAGAGATATCCGGAGCGCATCATAAACGTTCATCCGGCACTGATCCCGTCATTCTGCGGAAAAGGTTTTTACGGACTGAAGGTCCATGAGGCCGCGCTGGAGTACGGAGTTAAGGTTACCGGAGCCACGGTACATTTTGTCAACGAGATACCCGACGGCGGCAGGATAATCGCGCAGAAAGCGGTGGATATCCTGGACGGTGATACGCCCGAGATACTTCAAAAACGTGTCATGGAGCAGGCCGAGTGGATATTGCTGCCGAAGGCGGCTGAGCAGGTTAGCAGCGAAATACTGGGGAAGTAAGTCAGGGAGGAAGATAATTTGAAGATCATGGTAGTCGGCGGCGGAGGCCGCGAACATGCGATAATCAAAAAGATCAAAGAAAACAGCAAGGTCGAAAAGATCTACGCGCTGCCCGGAAACGGCGGCATCGCTGCTGATGCCGAGTGCGTGGCGATCGGTGCGACCGAGCTTGACAGGATAGCGGATTTCGCTAAGTCCAATGCGATAGATTACGCGATCGTCGCACCCGACGATCCGCTGGTGGCGGGCTGTGTCGACAGGCTTGAGGCGATCGGCATACCCTGCTTCGGACCCCGCGCCAATGCGGCGATCATCGAGGGAAGTAAGGTCTTTTCCAAGAATCTGATGAAGAAATACGGCATTCCGACCGCGAAATACGAAGTATTTACGGATATGGACAGCGCCTTAAAGTATCTGGAGACCGCACCGATCCCCACTGTCATCAAGGCGGACGGACTGGCTCTGGGCAAGGGCGTTATCATCGCGCTCACACGTGAAGAGGCCAAGCTCGCGGTTATCTCGATGATGCGCGATAAGCAGTTCGGTGCGAGCGGAGATCAGATCGTCATCGAGGAGTTCCTTGAGGGCCCCGAGGTCAGCGTGCTCTCGTTTACCGACGGAAAGACAGTTGTGCCTATGGTCAGCTCGATGGACCACAAGCGCGCGGGAGACGGCGATACGGGCCTCAATACCGGAGGCATGGGAACGGTGGCTCCCAATCCCTACTATACCGACGCGGTCGCGAAGCGCTGCATGGAGGAGATATTCCTTCCCACGATAAATGCGATGAACAAAGAGGGCAGGACCTTCAAGGGCTGCCTCTACTTCGGACTCATGATCACAAAGGACGGTCCGAAGGTTATCGAATACAACTGCCGTTTCGGCGATCCCGAGACACAGGTCGTATTGCCGCTGCTGGAGAGCGACCTGCTCGAGATTATGATGGCGACGACCGAAGGAAGGCTTTCCGAAACAGAGGTCAGCTTCTCGGACAAACACGCATGCTGCGTTATCATGGCATCCGAGGGTTACCCCGTAAAATACGAAAAGGGCTACGAGATAGTGACCGATGACGATACATGGAAACATCTTTATGTGGCGGGTGCGAAGCTGGTTCCCGAGGCCGAGGCAAAGCAGGGCACGGACGGCGGCAGCGCATCGTTTAATGCCAAACGCAAGCTCAACACCGAGGACGTGCGCGCATGGAAGGAGCACACCGTAGGCGAGGGCATGGCACTCGTTAATTCGGGCGGCCGCGTGCTCGGAGTCACCGCTGTCGCGGACAGTCTTAAGGATGCGGTAGATTCGGCTTACGCCCTTACGAAAAAGGTTTATTTCGCAAATGAATACTGCCGTTTCGATATCGGTCAGAGAGCTCTGGCCGCATACGGAAGGAAATGAACTGAGGAAGGTGCTGAAAATGGTTTACAGAATTTTTGTCGAGAAAAAAGAAGAACTGGCCAATGAGGCGCATGAGCTGCTCTCGGACGCGAGGACGCTGCTCGGGATCGGGAATCTCGAAAAGGTAAGGCTCCTGAACCGTTATGATGCGGAGGGCATAGGAGAGACAGAGTTTAATTATGCGGTAAAGACCGTATTTTCCGAGCCTCAGACCGATATTGCCTCAGCAGAACCCGACCTTTCGGGCGCAAAGGTTTTTGCGGTCGAATACCTGCCCGGTCAGTTTGACCAGCGCGCGGATTCGGCTGCGCAGTGCATACAGATCATTTACAAGGGCGAGAGACCTCTGGTACGTTCGGCCAGGGTTTACGCTCTGTACGGAGATATCAGCGACGCCCAGCTCGCCGCGATCAAGAAATATGTTATCAATCCCGTGGAGGCACGCGAAGCTTCTCTCGATAAGCCCGCGACTCTCGTGACCGAGTACGATAAACCCACGACGGTAGCGACTCTGGACGGCTTTAACGAGAAGAGCAGGAGCGAGCTCGAGGAGATGATCGGCACGCTCGGACTGGCGATGGACAGCGACGACATCGTATTCTGCAGGGAGTATTTCCTTTCCGAGCAGCGCGACCCTACGATCACTGAGCTCAGGATGATCGATACCTACTGGTCGGATCATTGCCGTCATACGACGTTTACGACCGCCATCGATAACGTTACCTTCGAGGATAAGCAGCTCGAGGACGCTTATCATCACTATCTGTCGGTACGTGAGGAGCTCGGAGTAAAGAAGCCCGTATGTCTTATGGACATCGCGACGGTTTCTGTTAAATATCTGAAAAAAGCCGGACTTCTCGACAAACTCGACGAGTCCGAGGAGATCAACGCCTGCACGGTTAAGATCGACGTGGAAGTTGACGGGGTTACGGAGCCCTGGCTGCTGCTTTTTAAAAACGAGACACATAACCATCCTACCGAGATAGAGCCTTTCGGCGGCGCCGCGACATGTATCGGAGGCGCGATCAGAGACCCGCTCTCGGGACGTTCGTACGTTTACGGAGCCATGCGCGTAACGGGCGCGGCCGATCCGTTAAAACCCATTTCCGAGACTATCCCCGGCAAGCTCTCACAGCGTAAGCTCGTGACCGGAGCTGCTGCGGGTTATTCGTCATACGGCAATCAGATCGGTCTGGCGACCGGCATCGTGGATGAGCTTTATCATCCCGGATATGCGGCAAAGAGAATGGAGATCGGCGCGGTTATCGCGTCGGCTCCCGCGGAGAATGGAAGACGTTAGAGACCGGCGCACGGCGACGTTGTCATACTGCTCGGAGCCAGCACCGGAAGAGACGGCATAGGAGGCGCGACAGGCTCATCAAAGGCGCATAACACGGATTCCGTAAAGACATGCGGCGCGGAGGTCCAGAAGGGCAATGCACCCGAGGAGAGAAAGCTCCAGAGACTGTTCAGGAATCCCGCGGCATCAAAGCTTATCAAACGCTGCAACGACTTCGGCGCGGGCGGTGTATCGGTCGCTATCGGTGAGCTCGCGGACGGACTCGAGATCGACCTTAACGCTGTACCGAAGAAATATGAGGGCCTCGACGGCACGGAACTCGCGATCAGTGAGTCGCAGGAGAGAATGGCGGTTGTAGTGGAAGCCGCAGATGAGGCGAAGTTCCTGCAGCTCGCGGCAGAGGAGAACCTTCAGGCCGTAAGAGTGGCAGTTGTTAAAGAAGAGCCACGTCTTACGATGAACTGGAACGGCAAAAAGATCGTCGATATCAGCAGGGAGTTCTTAAATTCCAACGGTGCTGCAAAGCATATTTCGATAGAGACCGCAAAGCCCGAAGCGGCAGACGATACGGTCAGCGCTCTCACAGGTAAGGCGGGCATGTCGTTTGCGGATAAGTATCTTACACTGGTTTCGGACCTTAACTCATGCTCGATGAGAGGCCTCGCAGAGCGCTTCGACTCGACCATCGGCGCGGGAACGGTCATCATGCCCTTCGGCGGAGTCAGACAGCTTACTCCTTCGCAGGCTATGGTACAGAAGATACCCGTTGAGAAAAAGCATACGGATACCTGCTCCGTTATGAGCTGGGGCTACAATCCTTTTATCACGGAAAAGAACTGCTTCAGAGGCGCGTATCTGGCTGTTGTCGAGTCGGTCGCAAAGCTGATCGCTTCGGGAGCGGAGTTTAAGGATGTTTATCTGACATTCCAGGAGTATTTCGCTAAGCCCGGACACGATCCCAAGCGCTGGGGACAGCCTCTTTCGGCGCTGCTCGGCGCATTTGAGGCACAGCTCGCACTCGGCATCGGCGCGATCGGCGGCAAGGACTCGATGAGCGGAACCTTTGAAAAGCTCGATGTTCCGCCGACTCTTGTATCATTTGCGGTTACTTCGTCCAAGACGGAAAACATCGTTACCGATGAGTTCAAAAAGGCGGGCCATGCGGTTGTCAGGATCGCTCCCGCATATACGGAGGCAGGATTGCCCGATACAGATTCTCTGAAGGCATGCTTTACCCTTATCACAAAGCTTGCCCGCGCAGGTAAGCTCGAAGCCTGCTATACACCCGGTATCGGCGGCATCGCGGAGGCCGTGTTCAGGATGAGCATCGGAAACGGCATAGGCTTTGAGTATGCCGCAGGCATACCGCAGGATAAACTCTTTACATATGATTACGGCGCGTTTGTCGCTGAGCTTTCCGACGGCGTCACGCTCGAAGACGTTCAGGGATACGCAGCGGAGTGCGGCAGCTCTCTGACAGCAGAGCTGCTCGGAAATACCTTATCGCAGGAGAGCATCGTATTCGCCGGTGAGAGCCTGTCGATGAGTGATCTCTTAAAGGCATACGAGGACAAACTCGAGAGCGTATACAGCTGCAACATCCCCGTGAGAGAGCAGCCGATGAAGACGTTCACATATAAGCATGAGGGGCCCGCGCCCGTTGCGGCTCCCGCGTTAAAGTGCGCAAGACCCAAGGTACTCATTCCCGCGTTCCTCGGGACAAACTGCGAGTTCGACAGCGCGAAGGCGGCTGCGGATGCAGGCTGCGATCCCGAGATCATCGTTATCAGGAACCTTACCGGTGATGCCATTTCGGGCAGCATAGACGAGTTCGCGAAGAAGCTTAAAGACGCGCAGATGATATTCATTCCCGGAGGCTTTTCGGGCGGAGACGAGCCCGACGGCAGCGGAAAATTCATCACCGCGTTCTTCAGGAATGAAGCGATCAAAGAGGGTGTTACCGACCTGCTCGAGAGACGTGACGGACTCATGT
>JAGCSS010000027.1 GCA_017964055.1 Lachnospiraceae bacterium | reverse complement strand
GCCGTAGCCTCATCGAGAATGATGACCGGTGAATGTCTGAGGATGGCCCGCGCGATCGCCACGCGCTGCTTCTGTCCGCCCGAGAGCCTCAATCCTCTCTCGCCGACCAGCGTATCATAGCCGTCAGGCATGACCAGTATATCCTCGTGGATATTCGCGGCCTTTGCCGCCTCTTTTATCGCGTCGAGATCGGCCTCGGGAACCGCGTATCCTATATTCTCCGCGATGGTGCCGTTAAACAGGAACGTATCCTGCAGCACCGGCGAAATATTGCGCCTCAGACTCTCGATCGTCACGTCGCTTATATCATGGCCGTCGAGCAGTATCTGCCCTTCCGTCGGCTCGTAGAATCGCGAGATGAGCTGTGTGAGCGTGGTCTTTCCGACACCGGTCGGTCCGACGAGCGCCAGCATCTTGCCCGGCTCGCATTTAAAGGAAATGTCTTTGAGCACCTCCCCGCCCGTCTCGTAAGAAAAGCTCACATGCTTGAATTCAATTGAGCCCTTTACATCGCGCAGCTCCACCGCGTCCTTTTTATCCTCGATCTCACAGGGCGCGTCGAGCACTGCCACGACTCTTTCGGCTCCGGCCAGCGACTGCTGCATGTTCTCGAGGAGATTCGCCAGCCCCGTGATCGGTCCGTAGAAAAGGCTCAGATACAGCAGGAACGCAACGATGTCCTCTACCCTCAGGCTCTCCTTCCACGCCAGATATCCGCCGAAGGAAACGATCAGTACCGTGCCGAGCGAAGAAATGAACTCGACCGAAGGATGGAATATCGCGCTCAGCTTCAGCGCCTGGAGCATGGCCGTTACATGCTCGAAATTCTTTTCATCGACACGTCCGGTCTCGTATTCCTCACGTCCGAACGACTGTATCTCGTGGATGCCCGAGAGATTGTCCTGCAGCTTTCCCGAGAGCTCGCCCATTTTCTTCTGTGATATCCTGAAGAAGGGACGCACCTTTTTTGAGAAAATGATGCCCGAGACAAATATCAGCGGGATCGGCGCGCAGGTGATCAGGGCCAGCTTCACATTGATCGTGAGCAGCATGATCAGTACGCCGAGGAATGTCACGATGTTGGTGATCGTATCGGGGATCATGTGCGCATAGAGCAGCTCGAAATCCCTCGTATCGTTGACTATGCGGCTCATCAGATCGCCTGTCTGCTTATCATGGAAATAGCCGAGATGCATGCGCTCCAGCTTGTCATAGGTGCGCGTCCTCAGGTCTCCCACCAGATTCCAAGCGGCCTTGTGCGCCAGATAATTGCTCAGGAATCTGAACAGGACTCTCAGCAGATACAGCCCCACGAGTATCGCGGTCAGCACCAGTATCGTTTTCATACCGGCATCTGTCACTCCGTCGCTTACGATGCCCGTCATCCTCGAGAGCACCTTCGGTGCAGCCAGATTGACCGCGGTCAGCGACAGAGTCGACAGGATCGCTATGATGTACAGCGTCCTGTACCTGATCGCCTCACGGCTCAGCCTCCATAACATCTTCATCGGAATAATCCCCCTTTGCGTTTCAGCCGCAGTTTTGTAATATCCGTATCATCCCATATATTATCCCACACCGGAAACATAACCGTCAAATAAAATGCTGATAAAGTTTCCGCAAAAAAGGCACCGCCGAAGCGGTGCCCGAAAAAACGTGCACTGACAGTTTAGACCCGTAACATCTTAACGAATTCGTCGATCTTTGCAGCGGACTCGGCAACGGTCATGGCGCTCTTGTCCACCTCGCGGCTCTCCTGTGCGACATTCTCCGCACTCGTGGTCGCCATGTCCACAGTGGTATTTACCTGCTCAACACTGGCCGCCTGCTCCTCGGAAATAGCGGCTACCGAAGTCGCGATCTCATTGACGCGGTTCATCTTATTGATCATCTCGCCGACAACCCTGCCGGTCTCATCCAGCGATTCGAATATCTCCGAGAAAGTCTCCTCGGTAACGGTTACGGCCTCTCCGCTCGCCGCGATATCCTTCGCGTTCGCTTCGGACTTCTCGGATAGCTTTGCGATCTGGGATGTAATATCCGCGATAATGCCGCTGATCTCGGTGGTAGCGCTCGCGCTCTCGTTCGCGAGATTGCCGATCTCGGTAGCAACTACGGCAAAGCCTCTGCCTGCCTCACCCGCTCTGGCAGCCTCGATCGAAGCGTTGAGCGAGAGCAGATTGGTCTGCGTCGATATCGCATTGATCATCTCGACGATGCTGTTGATCTTCTGTGCCGCGGCGTCCACAACCTCTACCATCTCGCTCATCTCGGACATCGAAACGGAAACGGTATCCATATTCCTGCGGACATTTTCCATATCGGCACGGCCTTTGCGCGCCTTGTCAACCAGCTCCTTCATCGTAGTGTTGGCCGCGCTGCCTTCCTGCGTCATGTCGCTGACGGACTGTGCCAGCTCGGTCGCATTGTTCGCGAGCTCACCTACAGAGAGCGAAACATCGCTCATGGCCGCGCTGATGCTCGTCATGGACCTGCTCTGCTCGTCGGCCTGCCTGTTCATGGACTCGGATGCCCTGCTGCTGTTCTCAGCCTCCCGGGTCAGTTTGTCGGTAACCTCATGCATCTGGGTCAGCGTACCGCGCATCTTCGCGACATACTCATGCATATCGTTGTTCATCGTGCCGATCTCATTGTTGCCGCCCTGCCTGATGTCAACGGTGAAATCGCCGTCCGCAATACGCATGATATTGTCTGTCAGCTCGGTAACGGGTCCGGTGATCATCTTTCTTACTACAAAAAGTATAACGAGCGAGCTGACAACCAGCATCAGGATAACGATGATCAGAGTGATATTGGTCAGCCTGTTGAGCCCTTTCAGAACATCGGACTGCAGTACGTATGATACCATGGTCCACTCTGTGTTCGGGACCTTATTGAAAGAAACGAAATAATCCTTGCCGTCTATACCGGTGAGTGTCTCGACATCCTTGGCTCCCGCCGCAACTCTCTGCGCCAGTTCGGTAATGAGCTTGTCCTCGGGATGCGATCCGCCCTCAGTTCCGTTATAGGCCGTATTGGCGCTCGCGAGGATGATATTCCTGTCAAAAAGAACGGCGCTGCCTGTCCCGCCGGGCTTATAGTCGGCAACCTCCGCGGAAACCTGATTCAGATAGATATCCGAAGCCGCAACACCCTTTCTTCCGTCAGCCAGAGTCAGATCACGGCTGATCGAAACGATCATGTCGCCCGAGTCGAGATCGAGATAAGCCTCGCCCAGCACCATGGAATCATGACCGATACCGTCCAGATACCAGTCTCTTTGTGTGGCGTCGTATCCGGCATCGGGAACCCAGCCCGAAGGATCCAGATAGGTCTTATCCGAGAGACCGAAATATATACCGTTGGGGGCGACATCATATTCGTCCATTACAAATACGAGCGAATTGAGCATCTCTTCGTCATCGGCGTAAGACGTATTGCCGACCAGATCAGTCAAAGCGTCGTAATACTCCATTACGCCGCCGATCATCACGCCGATATCGTTGGCGTTCGCCGCGGACTCATTGTTCAGGCCGCGCTTTGCTTCATCCGTGATGATGCTCCTCGACCTGATAAAAATAATTCCGCTGACCGCCAGAATAAAAACCGCGATCATCGGAATCAATAATAACATTAACTGATTGCTGATC
>JAGCSS010000215.1 GCA_017964055.1 Lachnospiraceae bacterium | reverse complement strand
TTGGCTGCGATAACAGGAGAATGGCAGAAGGTGCTCGAGCCCGAGTTCGCGAAGCCCTATTACAGACAGTTATATAATTTTGTCCGTGAGGAGTATTCGAAAAGAGTGATATTCCCGCCGTCGGATGACATTTTCAACGCGCTGGCGTATACGCCCCTGGAGAGGGTCAAATGCGTGATCCTCGGACAGGACCCGTATCATGAGGTGCATCAGGCGCACGGGCTGTGTTTCTCGGTACTCCCGTGGAATCCGCCGCCGCCCTCACTGGTCAATATCTATAAGGAGCTCGCGGACGACCTCGGCTGCTACACCCCGAATAACGGGTACCTTAAGAAATGGGCTGATCAGGGAGTACTCCTGCTGAACACGGTGCTCACGGTCAGGGAACATGCCGCGAACTCGCATCAGGGTCACGGCTGGGAACAGCTGACAGACGCGATCATCGCTGCGGTAAACAGGATCGACAGGCCCGTGGTGTTTCTGCTCTGGGGTTCACCCGCTCAAAGAAAGGCCGCGATGCTCGACAATCCCAAACATCTGGTGCTCAAAGCCGCGCATCCCTCGCCGCTTTCGGCATACAGAGGCTTTTTCGGATGCAGGCATTTCAGCAAAGCCAACGAGTTTTTGACAGCGCACGGAGAGAGTGCCATTGACTGGCAGATAGAGAATATATGATCAAGAATATTGTATTTGATATAGGCAATGTGCTCGCCGCTTTCAGGTGGAGAGACTATATAAAGGAACTCGGTTTCGCAGATGAGGCCGAGTGGCAGCCGGGCGGAAAGGCATGGCGTCTTGCGGCCGCGACCACGAAAAACGCGCTCTGGAGAGAGGTCGACCGCGGTGTGATGCCGCTCGACGATATCATTACCGCTATGATCGCTACGGACCCTTAGATGGAGGACGCGATCAGGCTGTTTTTCGCTGACCGCAGGCGGCTCGTCATGGAGTACGATTATTCCGCGGGGTGGCTGTCGGAGCTTAAGAGCAGGGGCTATAAGGTCTATCTGCTCTCAAACTATTCACAGGACCATTACGAGTATATCAGCACGCACTTTAAGTTCTTCGGACTCGAGGACGGGCGTGTGATCTCATGGCAGGAAAAGGTCTTAAAGCCCGACGCCCGCATCTATAATATCCTGCTCGACAGATACGGTCTGGAGGCCTCCGAGTGCGTGTTCCTCGACGATACGCCCGAGAATATCGACGGCGCGGCCGCAGTCGGCATGAAGGGCATCGTATTTAAGGATTACGCGCAGGGCAGGGCAGAGCTCGAGGCGCTGCTCGGGCAGAAACGGAGTTAATATGGCAGGAGCGACATTCGGTAAGAATTTCAGCATAACCTCATGGGTCGAGACCGGAGGCAACGGGATCGGAGTGGTGATCGACGGAGTGCCCGCGGGACTGGAGCTCGGTGAGAACGATATCCAGGCTTACATGAACCGCAGGAGACCGACCGCGGCGTGTCTGTTCGCGAGACGCCACGAGAATGATTTCGTGACGGTCAATTCGGGACTGCAGAACGGCATTACAAACGGTACGCCTCTTTCGATGACGATCATTAATTCCGCGATCAAATACAGGCCCGGCGAGGAGGAACGCTTTATCTACCGTCCGGGAACAGGAGACGCGGCGTACGAGGTAAAATACGGTATCGCCAGACGTGTGACCGACCGCGACAATGCGGCGCGTACCGCAGCGGGTGCCGTGGCGACGGCCATTCTTGAGAAGCTCGGCATTTCATTCTGTTCGTATGTGAGGTCCATAGGACCTGTTTCGATAAAGTACGGCAACTGTTCGCTCGACGTTCTGAAAACGAGCCCGGTGAACATGCCCGATGCCGAAGCTTCGGAAAGGGCAGTAGAATACTTAAAGGAACTCTCAGCGGAAAAAAATACCGCAGGCGGAGTGGTGGAGCTCATTATCTCGGGAGTTCCCGCAGGTGTCGGCTCGGCTTTCTTTGACAAGCTCGATGCGAGACTCGCGGCAGCCGTAATGTCGATAGACCTCGTTCGGGGCGTGGAGTTCGGAGACGGCTTCGCTATCGCGGGGCAGCAGGGCAGCAGCGTATCCGACGGCTTTGCCATTGAGTCCGGCGTGGTCAAAACCTCGAACCATTCGGGCGGAGTTCTCGGAGGGGTATCGGACGGCTCGGAGATCATCCTGCGCGCGGCATTTGCGCCTTCGCCTCTGACCGGCTTAAAGATGAGCTCGATAGACAGCGACGGCAGTCCGGCAGAGCTGGAGCTTGCGGACGCGGCCGAGACCACTACGGTACCCAGATCGGTGGTCGTGGTTGAGTCGATGGCAGCGGTGACCATACTCGATCTGCTGTTTGAGAATATGCATTCAAAGCTTGACGGCATAGTTGATTTTTACAAATAAGACCTGCATTTGGGGTTGAAAGCCTGAAGCGAAGCGAAAGGAGAAGGCTGTGGGTAGGCTGATAGCTACGATCAAATACGGTTCTGCCAAGACCAGGTTTTTCCTTCTGGCAGTTTTTGTGCTGGTGGCCGGAGGTCTGGCGCTCGCGATATACGGAGGCATAACTTATGAGCTCTGGGCGCTCGCCGTGGGCGCTCTCGCGATCATAGTCGGGCTGATGATGGTATTCCTCGCGAATTTCGTCTCACAGGATGTGGACGGGGACGACGATGAGGACGAGGACGAACGTCCGCGCAGTACCGCGACGGGCAGCCGCCGCAGGAGCATGACCGAAGAGACCGATGAGGACGGCGACGACGGCTACGACGATGACGGCAGTGAGGACCGCCCGAAGCGCATCAGGCACAGGAAAGTAGAGGTCGGCGGAGACTCTAAGATCTTCAGCTTAGAGTATGACGAGGAAGAGGAGATCCCAGATGCTGACGACGATGAGGACGATGAGTCCGATGGCGATTTTTTCTCGTTTTTCAGGAGGCGCAGGAGACGTAAGCGCCGCAGGGCCAAAGCCGGCAGGGACGAGCTCGATATACGTCCGGCGAGAAGTTTTGACGAGGACGGCGGCGATGAGGATCCGGGCGCGCCGGGCAGACGTGAGTCGCGCGCGGAGCGTGACGCCCGCGCTGCAAAAGAGGCCCGCATAGACCGTTTGCTCAGGGACGAGAACGAGCAGATGGCACTGTACACGCCCATTCTGTACAGACAGCTGCTCCACCGCTATAAGGTCAAAAAGGATTTCGTGCCGATCATCATAGACGACTCGAAGAAATTTGACACGGCCCGTACCCCGGCTCTGGTATGGACGAAGAAAAAGATAGTTTATTTCCTGCTGATGGAGGGCAACGAAAGAGTCGAGAGCATGCCGCTCTCACAGTTTTTGAACGTTACCTACAAGTCCGAGGTCAAAGAGGAGAATCTCGACGCCTACAACCGTATCAGGAACGATATGGGCATATACGAGCAGTTTGAGGATGTGATGCCCACGTTCAACTCATTCACCAACAGGATGGGCATCACCAACTACACCAAGAATCAGTATGTGCTCGGCGGAATCGTCGCGGTCACTCCGAGGTCCATGAGAGCCCTGCGCGCGAAGTACAGGTTCGACATGCATATCTATGATTCGCTTAAGCTCGAGGGTGAGCACAGCATCTACTTCAAGCGCGCATTTGAGGCGAGACTCCTCTGGATAGACCAGGTCATCGGGCAGCAGGAGTATCAGAACATCATCGGCGCGATCCTGCAGCAGATGGTTGATGACACGTCCATGTCCAGATACGATTTCCTCGACAATCTCGAGCAGATGATACAGAACAGACTGATCACCGACGAATACGCCGATTATTACATGCAGCAGAGGCAGCGTGCGGACAGGGGCAGACGGTGTGCGGATGTTGTGATATAATACTTATGAGTTATAATTAAACGTGTGCCCGGAGCGTTTTTGAGGCACGGATCGGAGAAGCCTATGGCAGAGCAGAACAATAACGGCGGTGAGCCTCAGATCCCGCAGGTACTGGCGGATTTTCTCGATGCGGAGACTGTGGAGGAAAAGCACAGGATACTCGAGGAGCATGCGGGCGAGGTGGACGAGCATATGGTGCTCAATATGGAGATATCCCTCGATATCGTCTCAGACGGCAAGCAGAGCCTCGATGACAGGATAGGGTATATCCTCTATTACCTGCGCACGCGGAGCCGCTTTGAGGGCACCAGACTGAGATTCTGATAGAATGAAGGGGACGGTTCGGAACCGCCCCCTTAACTTTATTTATTCCTGTGTATCTTCGCTGCTTTCTTTCAGGATGTAGATCGGTCTGTGCTTGGTCTCGAGATACATGCGTGACATGTACTGGCCGAGGAAGCCGAGGAACAGCAGCTGTATACCGCCGAACAGCAGGACCATCGTAAAGATCGAAGGATAGCCGTCGACGGGATTGCCGAAGATCAGAGTGCTGATCACCGTATAAACCGCGTAGATCACGGCGAGCAGGCAGAGAATCAGGCCCAGCCCGAAAGCGATCGTGAGAGGCTTGGTCGAGAAGGCGAATATCCCTTCGAAACCGTAGCGGATGAGGCCCGCTGTGGTCCATTTGGAATCGCCCGCACATCTCTCGGTGTCATTGTAAGGCATCCAGAGCGTATTGTATCCGACCCAGTTAAATATCCCCTTGGTGAAGCGGTTGTATTCATTCATCGAGAGCACCGAATCGGCCATCTTTCGCGTCATCATGCGGAAATCGGTGGCGCCGTCCACGAGGCTGAGGCCCGAGAGACGGTTGATGAGTTTGAAAAAGCATTTCGAGAAGAAAGCGCGTACATGTCCGTCGCTTTTTCTTTTATTCCTGAACATCGCGACGGAGTCGTAATGTCCGCGGACTGAGCCGTCCTCGTCGGGGAAGGCGACGGTATTTGAGGTCAGAGCTCTGTACATGACGGGAATGCACTCGACCGGATGCTGCAGGTCGGCGTCGAGCAGGACGATATAGTCGCCTTTTGCCTCTTTAAGGCCGGCGTATATGCCGGCTTCCTTGCCGAAGTTCCTCGAGAAGGAAACGTATCTGACGCTCTCGTCCGCGGCGTGATATTCACGCAGGAGCTTTAAGGTGCAGTCCTCGGAGCCGTCATCCGCGAATACGAGCTCGGTATCGCAGGGCTCGAATGTGATGTCCTCGCCTTCGGGCGTTTTAAAATGTCCTTCGGCGAGCGCGGCACGAACCGGAGCGACAGCCTCCATAAAGAGCGGGAGAGCCTTTTCCTCGTTATAGCAAGGTATTACCAGAGTCATTAAGCTTCTCATACAAATCCTCCCATGTCTGCATCAGCTCCTCAAGCTTTTCCTCATTTGCGGACTTTTCTTCGGTCAGTTCCCTGAGTCTGACCGAATCCGTAGCGACCGACGGATCCTCGAACAGTCCGTCTATCTCTTCGTTTCTGGCCTCGATGCGCGCGATCTCGGCCTCGCATGCGGCAAACTCATTCTCGGTCTTGCGTCTGGCTGCCGCGAGCTTTTTCTGTGTCTCCCAGTCGTTTTTGCCGGAGGCTGCAGCGCCTGATGCTGCGGCGCCCTGAGCGGAGCTTCCGGCAGAGCCCGGAACCGTGGCTTTGGCCCGGCCGTCTGCCGCAGACCCCGCACCCTGTCCAGCACCGTCCCGTACAACCGCACGGCCGCTGCCCGTAGCGAATGACGCGTTCATTACGGCGTCGCGTTTGTCTAGATAATAATCGTAATTTCCCTCGTACTGCACGAGGCGTTTATCAGTCAGTTCAAATACCCTGGTCGCGGTCTTGTTGATGAAATATCGGTCGTGGGATACATAGACCACGGTGCCGGTGTAGGATGCGACCGCCTGCTCGAGTATTTCCTTTGAGACGATGTCGAGATGGTTCGTCGGCTCGTCGAGGATCAGGAAATTGGCATCGGAGAGCATGAGCTTCGCGAGCGAAACGCGGGCCTTTTCGCCGCCCGAGAGATCTCCGATCAGCTTGAACACATCGTCGCCCGTGAACAGGAACGCGGCGAGGAGATTGCGCACGCGCGTGTTGTCTATGTCGGGATAGGTGCTCTGTATCTCTTCGAATATGGTCTTTTCGGGGTCGAGCACATGATGCTCCTGATCGTAGTAGCCTATGTAAACCTTGGCGCCGGGCTTGTATTCGCCGGAATCGGGCGGCAGTATGCCGTTTATGATCTTGAGCATCGTGGTCTTGCCGGTGCCGTTGTTGCCGATTATGGCGATGCGGTCGCCGCGCTTTACCTCGAAATTCACGTCGTCAAAGAGCATCACGCCGTCAAAGCCCTTGGAGAGATGCTTTACGGTGAGTACATCGTTGCCGCTCTGGATGTTGGGCTCGAGGATGATGTTCATCTTGTCGTTGAGCTCAACGGGCTTTTCGACGCGCTCGATCTTGTTCAGCATCTTTTCGCGTGATTCGGCGCGTTTGATGGATTTTTCGCGGTTGTAGGAGCGCAGGGTCTCGATGACCTTTTCCTGATGCTTTATCTCGCGCTGCTGGTTCATGTAGGCGCGCAGCTTCGCGTAGCGCTCGGCCTGCTTTTTCTCAGAATATGTCGTGTAATTGCCCATGAATGTCTCGGCGCGCGAGTTCTCGATCTCGATGACCTTGGTCACGATCTTGTCGAGGAAATAGCGGTCATGCGCAACGAGTATCACGGCACCCTTATAGGAGCTTAAAAAGCCTTCGAGCCAGCGGATCGATTCGAGATCGAGATGGTTCGTGGGCTCGTCGAGCAGGATGATGTCGGGCGTGCGAAGCAGGAGTTTCGACAGGGCCACGCGTGTTTTCTGGCCGCCCGAGAGCGTCTCGACCCGCATGGTAAAATCGTCCTCGGAAAAGCCGAGACCTTTCAATACGCCTGTGACTTCTGACTTGACCGCGTAGCCGTTCGCGTCCTCAAAACGGTGCGTGAGCTGTGTGTACTGCTTAAGAAGAGCGTCGAGCTCATCGCCTTCGGTCTCCTTCATCTGATGCTCGAGCCTGCGGATATTCTGCTCCATCGCGATGATGTCGGATTTAACGGAAAGAACTTCGTCCCAGATCGTATTGCCCGGAGTCAGGTCCTGCTGCTGCGAGAGATAACCTACGGTGGTGCTCTTTGCGATGACGACCGAGCCCGAGTCTGCCGTCAGCTCGCCGACGATGATCTTGAGCAGTGTGGACTTGCCCGCGCCGTTTATGCCGACGATCGCGGCTTTTTCGTGCTCGTTTATGTGAAAACTGACATCCTTCAGGATCACGTCGGTGCCGAAGGACTTGTTTATATTTGAACATGAAAGTATCATGGAAAACCTCTTTCGAACTGTGTACGCTTATAAAAATGCTCCGAGGAGTATTTTACCAAAAGCGCCGGAGTGTTTCAATCCGATTTGGCGGGATTATTGCTTCAGGGGCTTACAATATCGGTCGGTTTGGGGTATAATGATAGAATAAACAAATGCTGTTATGATCGAGGTGTCGCCTATGGATGATCTGAAGATTACGCGTGACATGGTTTACCCGGAATTTACGTCGAATTATCTTAACGTGTTCGACTACAGATATGCGCCCGACAGGCACTATTACAATGCCACGAGGCGTAAGGACGGGGATATTGCCGCGACGAAGGACGAGCAGTCTTTTAAGACTATGGTCCCGGACGCGGTCAGCTGCATCGTGATCGTTTATACGCCCGGCAGGGAGCCCAGACTCCTGCTCACGCACGAGTACAGGTATCCCGCGGGACGGTCTCTGCTCAGTATCCCCGCAGGCCTTATCGACAAGTCCGATCTGGAGACGGATAACCCCATCCTTTCGGCCGCGGCGCGCGAGATACGCGAGGAGACCGCGATCGAGCTCAGTAAGGATGACAGGCTTTTTGTTGTCAATCCTCTGCTTTTCAGCTCACCGGGGCTTACCGACGAGAGCAATGCCATAGTATGCGCTCATGTCAGGCTGAAGGACACTTCCGTGATCAATTCTTCGGGCACCGAGGAGACCGAGCGCATAGGGGATTATATGCTCGTGACTCCCGGACAGGCATTTGAGTACATGAACAGGGGCCGCGACGAGCTCGGCAGGTTCTATTCGGTATACACATGGATCGCGCTCAGTTTCTTTGTCGCGGAGACGAAGAGCGCGTCCGACGCCGACAACGCGCTGGACTCGAAGACCGGTTTCCTAAACCGCAGCGGTTTCTACAATCTGCTCACGAATATGCTCGATGCGGCTGCCTCGGGCGGCAGGAACATTGTGCTGCTCAGCGTCAAGCTCGTCAATTTTAAGCGTATCAGCGCGCTCTGGGACGCTTCGGAGTCGGTAGGAGTCATCAATGCCAGCGCAAAGCTTATCGCGGACGCGCTGCACGGCCGCGGCATCTGCGCCAGGGTAGACGAGGACACATATCTGATCGTGACCGAGACCGGGGATGACGGCGAGGCTGTTGCCGATTCCTTCAAGGAGCAGATAACGGCACGCTTCGACAGTTTCAACAGATATTCCTTCACGGATTACTCGCTCAATATCGCGATCTCTTCGATGATCATTGCGCCCGACTCGGGCATGAGCCCCGAAGAGGTGCTTGTACGCATATCCGCCAGGAGCAGAGAGGTTCTCGAGTCAAAACCGCAGAGCCGTTACGCCGCGCTGCAGGAAGGCGAGAAGGATCCCGAGCTTCGCAGCCTCGTCAACAAGATACTTGATGAAAACGATATAGATTATCATTTCCAGCCCATAATCAGCGCCAAGACAGGTGATGTCATAGGTTATGAGGCTCTGATGCGCATGCCCGAGAAATACGGAGTATCGCCGCTCACACTGCTCAAATACGCGACCGAGGAGAACAGGCTCGGCGATGTTGAGCACGCCACACTCTTTAACGTCCTCAGGAAAATGAGGGAGATGAAAGACGAGATAGGCGACCGCCTCGTATTCATCAACAGCATTCCGGGCCACTATCTGCCAAAAGAGGAGTTCTTGAAGCTGGCAGGAGAGTATCGCGATCTGTTCGAAAAGGTCGTTATAGAGGTTACCGAAGAGACCGATATGGAGGAGACCACGATCGAGTTTCTGGGTACCCGCAGCAGGGATTACGGCTTCCAGGTGGCGGTAGATGATTTCGGCACCGGTTATTCCAACGTTACGAACCTGCTGAAATTCCTGCCCAACTATGTTAAGATCGACAGATTCCTGATATCGGAGCTGCATCTGGACCCCAGAAAGCAGCATTTCGTAAATACAATAATCCAGTTCGCGCATGACAACGGTTTCCAGGCGCTCGCAGAGGGCGTTGAGACGGCGGAGGAGCTGTATGCCGCCATCCGCATGGGCGTTGACCTGATCCAGGGCTTCTATACAGCAAAGCCTCAGGCAGGACCGCTGCAGTCACTGCCTCCGCAGCTGCTCTCCGAGATCAGCAGGGCAAACCTCGACATCGTCTCGGGCAATTCCAGACAGAAGGTCTATATCGCAAAGGACGAGAAGGTTCTCTCGCTGGTTGACCTTTCTCTGCAGAAATACAGCATACTGCTGCTGTCGGGCGGAGATGTGACGCTGGTCGGCAATCCCGATTTCCAGTCACCCGTATCGATCCGCATCAAGGATCATACGAAATGCAGGCTCACCATCCGCAATGTCAGCATCGGTGATGTCGACACGACGCCTATCATAGATCTGGGCAAGGAGGCCTCGCTGGTGCTCAATATCGAGGGCAGCAATGTATTTACAGGCAACGGTATCCGCGTTCCGGACAGCGCGAACCTCACGCTCGAGGGCGGCGGCAATCTGACGATCTCGCCTACCTTCACCAACGCGTTCGGTATCGGAAACGACTACCGTTATGCCTTCGGACGCATCATCTCACAGATGTCGGGCCTGCTCGAGATCAATATCAGCGGTGAGAACTGCATATGCATCGGCGGCCGTTCATCCTCGCATGAGAGGGCGATAGATCTGCGTTCCGGCGCATTCAAGAGCATCTGCGCCGCTTCGAACTGCGTCTGCATCGGTTCGTATCAGGACAGGATACCGATACATATCACCAACATGGATATCGCGATCGACGTCAGGATCAACAAGGGCACGATGATAGGCTCGATGAGCGGAGAACAGGATACGCATATACTCAATACGGCGCTGCGTATATTCGGCGCGGGAAATCAGGTTACCGGCATCGGATCGACCGACAGGACTTCGGGTGATATCGGCATCAGGGACTGCGGCATTGATATAACCGTCAGAGGCTGGAATGTGGCCGCGATCGGAGCCGAAGGAGGCGATCTGTCCATAGCGTGCAGTCACTGCAGGCTACTCATCGACGTTGAATCCAATCTGGCCATAGGCATGGGCGCACGTGACGCAAAGTCAACGATAGCAATGGACAATGTCGCGACCGAGATGAGGGTCTTCTCGGCGAACGGCATCCTCTTCGGCTGCGCACCGGAGGCATTCAGCGAGAATCTCTGCGCGTTTGACATAAACCGCGACGGCTTTGCCGCGACTAAGGACAAGTGGTTCCCGACAGAGACCGGCAGCAGCGATCCCGCGGGTGAATGAGCATGCGGTCATTACGATAACAGGAGTCATAGAGAGTGAAGACTATTTTCTGGGCAGGCGATTCAACGGCTGCCCGTAACTATATCGATTCATACCCGCAGACGGGCATAGGACAGGTTTTCGGGCTGTTTGTCAGGGACGGCGTCGAGGTGCGTGACTATGCAGCGAACGGGCGCAGCACCAAGAGCTTTATGGATGAGGGACGGCTCGCGCGCATAGCGCGGGAGATCCGCAGAGGAGATTTTCTCTTCATCCAGTTCGGGCATAACGATGAAAAGGACAAGGATCCGGCCCGCTACACCGAACCCTACGGGTCGTACACCGACAATCTGCGGACCTTTATCGATACGGCGCGTACGCGAGGCGCGCAGCCGATACTGATCACACCGCTCGAGAGGAGACATTTTGATGCCGCGACGGGCGGGATCGCTCCGACTCACGGCGAGTATCCCGCAGCCGTGCTGAAGCTGGCACGGGACGAGCATGTTCCCTGCATCGATCTCAACAGGCTGAGCAGGGAGCTGATGGATTCGGTCGGCGACGAAGCTTCAAAGGAGTTTTTTGTGCATGTTCCGGCTGGGAAATACGCCGCTTTCCCTGACGGCAAGGAGGATAATACACATCTGCGCTATCACGGCGCGGTGACCTTTGCGGGGCTGATAGCACAGGAGCTCGCGGGGATTCCCGAGACAGCGGATCTTATCCGTGGGACGGGAGATGACGGGAGCGATGCGGCAGGCAGTAAGGTTTTTGATGCCGGTGATGCGGCAGGAGCGCTCGGCTGTGAGGTAGCTACGGATGCTGAGCTCGACGCCGCATTCTTTGCGCAGGGTGAAAAGTACGGCGATGCAGTAACGCGTTTTTCATATGAGAGTGAAGTCAGACTCCCCGAAAGACGTATATGGAGCAATAAGGGCAGCTACGGCAAGCTGCTCGTGATAGCGGGGAACAAAGGCTGTGCCGGTGCGGGGTATCTCTGCACGCACGCCGCTTTCACGGCAGGCTGCGGCATGGTGAAGGTACTGACCTGCGAGGATACCGTAAGGCTCCTGAACAATAAGCAGCCCGAGGCGATGACAGGTGTGCTTTTTGCGGATGACGGAGGATATGACGCAGATGTGCTGACTGCGGGACTGGACTGGGCGGACTGTGTGCTCATCGGACCGGGTCTCGGCAGATCGGCGGCCGCAATGGAGGTACTCGGACGCGTTCTCGCGTCGGGCAAGAAAACCGTGGCAGACGCGGATGCGCTGAACCTTATTTCTGAAAAGGTCGGAGACTGTCCGGCAGGGGAGCGCCCGGGGGCGATCGCGGCACTGTTTGCGGCGCCTGCGGTACTCACTCCGCACATCGGTGAAATGGCGCGTCTGACGGGCATAAAAGCAGAGGTTTTAAAGGCCCGCATATTTGACACGGCCTATGAATACACTTATAATAATATATTAACATATGTATGTAAGGACGCCCGTACGCTGACCGCATCGGCGGGGCGCTTGCATATCAATACCAACGGCAACTCAGGCATGGCCACAGCCGGTTCCGGAGACGTTCTGGCGGGCCTTATCGCGGGTCTGATGACCGCGGGACTCACGCCTTACGAGGCGGCGCGCAGCGGAGTATACATCCATGCGGCGGCCGGAGACGCGGCAGCGGATAACGCCTGCGAGGACTGCATTACCGCGGGAGACATCGCGGAGTGTGTGCCCGGCGTCATCGCGAGGATCAGGAGCCTGACGCGCGCCGACTGACATTGTACATTAATATGCCCCGGTACATCGGGGCGGCAAATATACGGAGGATATCACAACATTATGGACGGACACCCGTGGCTCGGGATAATCATTATTGCTGCACTTACGATCATTGCTTATTTTCTGGAGCTGGCGAAAGCCGCCTTTGAGAACCTGAGCTATAATACACTGGAGAAAACGGCGGATGACGACGAGGAGGACCCGGAGCATGCCGCTACGGCGAAAGCCGCGCTCGAGTTTATAGACAATAAGGAGAGGGCGTTCCTGAACGCGGTACGCGCCGGCATGGGCATCGCGCTCATCGGGGACGGTATCGCTTTTGCCAGACATATCGCGGTTGCGCTCTATGATGCGGCCTATGCCTATCATGGGAATGAGATCCTTCCGGTGGTCTATGTTATCTTGGCTACCATCGTGTTCATCTATCTGGTGGTGCTCTTATCACACATCATTCCTGACAGATTAGGCAGCCTCAAGGCCGAAAAGCATTTCTTCAGGATGTTCGGCCTCATGAAGCTGATAACCGTGATCCTTGCGCCGATAGGCAGCTGCCTCGAGGCAGGATGTCATATACTGCTCAAGATCGTCGGCGTGGATTCGGACGCCGAGGATATCGTTACCGAAGACGAGATCATATCGATGGTCAATGAGTCGCAGGAACAGGGCGTGCTCGAAGCCGAGGAAGCCGAGATGATCTCAAACATCATTGAGTTCGACGAGAAACAGACGCGCGACATCATGACCCACAGGACCAAGATCGTGGCCGTGGATTCAGAGATGGATATCGAGAGCGCGATGAAGTTCATGGCGCGCCAGAGCTTCTCGAGATTTCCGCTTTTTACCGGTGACATCGACAATATCGTCGGAGTCATTCACTTAAAGGACGTTGTTAAGTGCTACGCAGGCAATAATTATAAGAACCGCACACTGCTCGATATCTCGAGAAAGCCTCTGATGGTTCCCGATACCCTCAATATCGACGATCTTTTCCATGAGATGCAGAACAAGAACGTGCATATGGCGATCGTGATCGATGAGTACGGGCAGACGGCCGGTATCGTGGCTATGGAGGATATACTCGAGGAGATCGTCGGCAATATCCAGGACGAGTTCGACAACGAGGAGCAGCTGATCAGGCAGTGCAACGACACGATCTGGCTGGTGCTCGGCGAGACGCATCTTGATGAGCTCTCGGAGGCCACAGGCGTGGAGCCCGACGATGACGACATGGAGAATTTCGATACCCTGAACGGCCTGCTGATATCCATCCTGGGCAGGATACCCGCGGATGACGAGAAGGCTACGGTCGAGTATAACGGCTACCGCTTTGACATCCTCGAGACCAAGCGCAAGATGATCCGTAAGGTCAGAGTCACCAAGCTCGATACGCCCGAGGAAACCGAAGAAAAGACTGAGGAATGATCTTTAGACAGCAAAAAGCAAGCTCGGGGGAGCTTGCTTTTTGCTAGTAACAATCAACAAAAGGATTAAAAGTTACTTATGCGTATAATAGGGTGGGAGTAGAAAGTGTTTTATCACTATCCGAAAAGCATTATAACACATAATTATGGTGAATGTGTGTTTAAAAAATTAAAAAAGTATATATTTTTTATAATCTCGGAGGTAAAAGCTATAAAAATCACTGTACTCTGTGTCGGAAAAATCAAGGAAAAGTTTTTTTCACAGGCTGTCGATGAGTATCTTAAGCGTCTTTCGCGCTACTGCAAGCCTGAAGTGATCGAGGTCGCCGACGAAAAAACACCCGATGAGGCATCGCCCCACGAGGAGGATCTGATCAGGAAAAAGGAAGGCGAGAGGCTGCTGAAGAGCCTGAAGGACGACGTATATGTCATTGCCCTCGCTATAGACGGCAAAAAGACCGACTCGGTCGGCTTTGCTGAGATCATAGATAAGCTCGGGATCGGCGGGACCAGCCATATCACATTTATCATCGGCGGCTCGCTCGGACTCTGCCCCGAGGTGCTCTCGCGCGCCGATATGAAGCTCAGCTTTTCCGACATGACATTCCCTCACCAGCTGATGAGGGTGATATTGCTCGAGCAGGTCTACCGTGCCTACAGGATCACAAATCGTGAGCCATATCACAAATGAAGAAATTTACTTCTGAAAATTGCGAAATGTGTTGCGCGAAAGGCTGAAATGTGATATAATAATCAGGTATTTTGAAAGTTGTTATATCGTATCCGCTATTTTCAGGAGGTTTTATGGGCAACGGCAATTTGGGCAAGAAGGGCAAGATCAGCAATCAGTTAATGTTATTATTGATTCCGATGATCGCGGTTTTTATTCTGGCGGTCAGCGGAATTATTTTTATCAGGTCGAGGAGCATCATC
>JAGCSS010000214.1 GCA_017964055.1 Lachnospiraceae bacterium | reverse complement strand
GTGCGGCGCGTTAACGACCATGGCGACTCCGTCGGGGACCGTGCTCGTTCCGTCCTCGGGATACACCATGGAGATATCATAGCCTGCCGCGATCCCCTTAAGAGCGGTCTCCTCGAGAGTCACGCCCACGGCAAACCTGCCGTTTGAAACTGAGGGCACGATCTGTCCCGACGAGCCGAGAACCTTCCCGTCGAGAAGTCCTATGAATTCAGGCATGAAATCGGCCGATGCGCGGCCCGTGATCTGAGAGAATGCAGAAAGGATCGTATAGCTGGTGCCGGAATTGTGCAGGTCCGCAAAAGCGATCTGTCCCTTCCATTTTTCGGAAAAGATATCGCTCCAGCTGCGCGGCGCTTCTTCGGCCGAGACCAGCTTGTTGTTATAGACAAAAACGAGGGGAAGCTCCGTAAAGGGCGTCCAGAGATTCTCCGAAGATAAGTATTCCGCATCGAGCATGGCACGCTCTTTTGTCTCATACGGAAGAAAGAGGTCCTTCTGCGCCTCAAAGCTCTCGATGCCGCCTCCGAACATTATGTCGCAGGTACCCGAAGCCGAGGCGTTTCTAACCTCCTCAAACATTTCCGCGGTTCCGCCCGCATGGATCTCGACCCAGATCCCCGTGCGGTTCTCGAACTCGCGTATTATGGGTAGATACACCTCCTCTTTATGCGAGGTGTACACAATGAGCTGTTTCTCCCGGGGTACACGGTATTTGGCAGATATCTTCGCCACCGCGTCCTTCCTGGCAGATGAACAGCCCGAAAGCAACAGCAGCATTGCTGCCGCTGCTGCCATGATCCTCAGTACTCGCCCTTTATACATACAAATGAAACACGGTAATACACCGATTACCCGCAACCTATCATTTTCCGAGATTCTTCGGTCCGAAGCCCATGGGAAGTATCTCCTCGAGCGTATATACCATATAGGCGTCCTCGCTCTTGGCAATGATAACATAGAACTTCTTAGGATCGCAGAACTCCATCATAACCTGTCTGCAAACGCCGCAGGGCGCGCAGTAATCTTTGATCGTATAATCGGCTCCGCCCACGACCGCGATCGCCGCGAATTCCCTGATGCCTTCGCTGACCGCCTTGAAGAACGCGGTACGCTCGGCAAAGTTCGTCGGAGTGTAAGCGGCGTTCTCGAGGTTGCAGCCTGTGAAGATGGTGCCGTTCTTGGCCAGCAGCGCCGCTCCCACGTTCCAGCGCGAATAGGGCGCATACGACATCTTCTGTGCCTTGATCGCCCTGTTTATCAGCTCCCTGCACATCAGATCGCTGATGCGGTCCACTGCGGGAGAAGTGTTTCCCTGTCCCTTAAGCGCCGTTCCGGGTGCTTTTGCGGGAAGATCGAAGTTATCCTTATACTCTTCCATGTTGTAAACCTCCGTAATACATTTATGCTCAATATCCCGAAATATTCGTTTCCGCCTTCGCGATCTTAACCAGTCTGGAGGTGCCGAGTCTCGACGCTCCGAGAGAAATGAACTTCTCGGCATCGTCAAACGACGAGATGCCGCCTGCTGCCTTCATCCTGACACCGGGTCCGATGTTCTTCGAGAACAGTTCGATATCCTCGAAGGTAGCTCCTGCCTTGGAGAAACCGGTCGAGGTCTTGATAAAGTCGGCACCTGCCGCGGTAACGCGCTTGCACATCTCGACCTTCTCTTCGTCTGTGAGCAGGCAGGTCTCGATGATGACCTTTAAGATCCTGCTGCCGCAGGCTGCCTTTAAGGTCCTGATCTCATCCTCGATCGCGTCGAACTTCTTATCCTTTACCCAGCCGATATTGATGACCATATCGATCTCGTCGGCACCGTTCGCGATGGCGTCCCTGGTCTCGAACTCCTTGACCGCGGTCGTGTTGTAGCCGTTCGGGAAACCGATGACCGTGCAGACAGCCATCTTATCGCCGAGGTACTCCTTGGCCTGCTTAACGTACGACGGAGGGATGCATACCGATGCGGTGCCGTATTTTACGGCGTCATCGCATATTACTTTGATCTCCTCCCATGTAGCGGTCTGTGTGAGCAGGGTGTGGTCTACTGCCTTAAAAATCTTCTCTCTGTCCATTTTCATTCCTCGCTTTCTTCTTTTTTGATGAGCTTTTCCAAAAACTTAAACAGCCACTCTATGAGCAGCGTGGCGATCAGATAAAGGATCGCCGTAAAGAATACCGAAAAGAACGGATACATGGTACGGTGTCCGATACCGTACATCACTTCGGTCAGATCGTTGACCGCGATGTATCCCGAAACGGCGCTCCACTGAAGGATGTGCACCGCCAGCCGTTTGATGTCCCAGAGCGAATTCTCGAGTGCCTGCGGAACGACAGCCGAGAAATATACTCTCTCCATCCTGACCGCGATCGTCTCGGAAACCTCCTCGCGCATCCTGTTTACGGTGCGCTCAACGATCTCGCTCAGATGTCCTCCGCCCCAGAATCCGATCGCCAGACCCGCGATGATCGCTGCCGATCCGCTGCCGCCGCCGAATATGCAGTAATAGAGCAGCCACATGATCAGGATCACGGGCACGCTCCTGAACACAAAGCACAGTCCGCGTCCGATCGACGATACGATCTTTTTCTCAAAGCACATCAGGTAGCTGAACAGACAGCCGCAGCCGGCCGCTACGATCCACGCGATGACCGTGACCGCCGCCGTTACGAGCACGCCCTTCGCTATCTGATAATATGCCCCTCCGGAGATCAGGTTATTGTATACGGCATTAAAGATGTTGGTGATAAATCTCATGTCCTGCCTCTTTCTCTCTATTTGATGTAAATGAAATCATATTTCTGTACGTCCAGGTAGCCCTCGCTCATTACCCAGCCCCTCGCGCTCTCGGTCGTAACACGCCCCGCGCCGTAGCTGAAGATAATGTCTACCCGGCCCTTCTGCAGCGATGAAAAAGCCGTCTCGTTATCTAGCACGATGAACTTGACCCTGCGCTGCAGTATCTGCGCCACCTCATCCATGAGAGCCACACAGAATCCGTAAGGCTTTCCGTTCTCATCGAGCAGCTCCACTGGAGGCACAGCTCCTGTCACGCCTACCTTCAGCACTTTGTTCTTCCGGTAGAAGACCTTATGGATGCTGTCGTTTACGACCCTGTCATTCTGCGTGAACTTGGGCGTGCTCTCATCGAGCGCACGATCGATATAGGTAACTGTAAG
>JAGCSS010000213.1 GCA_017964055.1 Lachnospiraceae bacterium | reverse complement strand
CTGCCGTTGCCGGTATCGGCACCGTAGAGTATGTCCGCGGCATCGCAGATATTCTCATATCCGCCGCCCGCGCAGCCCGCGATGATGCCCTGATCGACGAACAGCTTGCCGTCGATGATATTGTCCTTGAGCGAATACTCGATCTTGTCGCCGAAGCTGACCTTCGCGCGCTGCTCGCACTCGTTGATATAGCGTGACAGATCGGCCTTCACATCAGCGATGGGATAAGCCTTCGAAGGATGGAAAGGCATGGCTATCATGGGCCTGATCTCTGACAGATCGAGGCAGATGATCGAATCATAATATGCGTTCTCGTCGGGAGCGAGCTCTTTGTACTCTTCACTGCGTCCGTGGATATCGAACCACTCGGCGATCTTCGAGTCGGTGCTCCAGATCGAGGAAAGACATGTGGTCTCTGTGGTCATGACATCGATGCCGATCCTGAAATCGGCCGAAAGTCCCGCGACACCGGGGCCGACAAACTCCATGACCTTATTCTTTACGAAACCGTTGTCAAACGTAGCAGCGATCAATGCGAGCGCTACATCCTGAGGACCTACGCCGTAGGAAGGCGTGCCTGTCAGATATACAGCGACAACGTCGGGACGCGCAACATCATAGGTTTTTCCGAGGAGCTGTTTTGCCAGCTCACCGCCGCCCTCGCCTACTGCCATCGTGCCCAGCGCGCCGTATCTGGTGTGTGAATCCGAACCGAGGATCATCTTTCCGCAGCCTGCGAGCATCTCACGCGCATACTGATGGATAACGGCCAGATGAGGAGGAACATAGATGCCTCCGAATTTCTCGGCGCAGGAAAGACCGAAGAAATGATCGTCTTCGTTGATGGTTCCGCCTACCGCGCAGAGGGAATTATGACAGTTGGTCAGTACATAGGGGATCGGGAATTCCTTAAGTCCGCTGGCTCTGGCCGTCTGGATGATCCCGACATAAGTGATGTCATGAGATGTGATCTTGTCGAATTTGATCTTGAGGTGAGAATCGTCTCCCGAGGTATTGTGACCCGAGAGGATAGACCATGCGATGGTCGCGTCTTTGCCGGCTTTGCGCGCCGAATCGGGATCGAGGCCGGTTGCGCTCTTAAAGCCTGCGCGTCCCGCCTCATCGTCGAAATACAGCTTTCCCTGCGAAAGCCAGCCTCCGTTCTTGATAAGTTCCATAATCCGTTGCTTTCCTTTTCCTTTATTCTGATTTAATAATCTTTGTGAGTAAAATAATAATTGCGCAGATAGGTGAAGGTCTTCTCTTCGCCCTTTTCTCTGAGCATGATCAGCAGCTTCTCGAGGAAATCGCTGGTTTCCTGATGTATGGTACGCTTATGTCTGCCCTTATCGAAATAATCATAGGGAGCGCCGTCGTTATAATCGGCGCCGAGATAAATCTTGCTGGCAGCCAAACGGTCACAGAACATCTCAACAACGTATTTTAACGGCATCTTGACAGGCGCAACCTTCTGAACCTCATGATTGTAATCCGTCCAGTACTCGAAATGATGCCTGTTCCTGCCCTTGTGGTGCATCCATGCGTTGGAATAGCCGTAATCGTCCCTCTCACCCTCATTCGGGCTGCGGTCGCCCCTGTAATACTTCACGCCGTAGACAAACTCCCTGGGGCTGTATTTAGAAAGATCGTGAAACAGTCCCTGCAGCGGGATGCCGGCCTTTATGCAGTGCCTGATGACCATATGGCGATGCCTGGTTATTGTGATGAAGTGATAATAAATGTTCATAGGATTGATCATATGTATTATACTCCCTTCTTACGTTTCAGCAATTCGCAGCCTATATCGTATATCCTGTCAAATATCAGATCGGGCCGGACATCGGATGACGGAACGTCTCCGATCAATGTCTCGCCGGACAGCACAAGTATGCCCTTTGCCCCGTTCTTTACACCGCAGGCCACGTCTGTATAGAGCCTGTCGCCTACAAAAGCTATTCTTTCGGTCGGCACTCCCGTAACTTCGGAGATCATCGCGGGCGTCTTGGGATAAGGCTTGCCCGTGATCCTCGGAGTCTTTCCCGTAGAAAGGTTTATCGCGGCGATAAATGCGCCGCAGTCGGGGATAAAACCGCCGCTCACGGGACAGTTGATATCGGGATGGGTGGCCAGATACTCGGCACCCTCGCGGATCAGCGTACATGCGTGCTCGAGCTTCTCATAAGTCAGCGTCATATCAAACGCGACCACAACGATGTCTGCCGTTGAATTAAGTTCCTGTCTTACATCGATGCCTGCTTTTTCAAAGCTTTCCACGAGAGGCGGTGTACCGAGGACAAACACTGATTTCCCCGGTCTCTCATTCTTCAGGAACTCGATCATGATATCACCCGAGGTAAATATCATGTCTTCGGTGACATCGCAGCCCATTTTCGCAAGCTTTTTGATATAAAGGCTCTTGTCCTTCGAGGAATTGTTCGTAAAGAACATCCATCTCTTCCCGCACTGTTCGACTGCCCGCAGGAACTCGAGCGAACCGGGGATTATATCCTCACTCAGATAAAACGTGCCGTCCATATCGAGCACATAAAGGTCGATATCGTCCAGCAGCCTAAGGTCATTTTTAAAATCGGACATGGCTTTAAGCCCTTCTGTATAATCTGTCGGGTGTTACTATAACATCCACCTGCCTGTCATACCATTCCGCGTCGATGTAATTATGACGCATGTACTGGAAATTGTAGGCAAGTCCCATTTTGGTAAATCTGCTCTTCGGATGCTCGTTTATGTATCTGTCATAATAGCCTCCGCCGTAGCCGAGCCTGTAGAAATTACTGTCGAATGCGAGCGCAGGCAGTATCATAAGCGCCTCTTTGGCCTCTGCGACATTCGCGATAACAGGCTCAAATATGCCCATATAGCCGGGCTCCAGGTCTTCTACCTCGCCGATGTAATAGAACTCCATCTTTTCGCCTTCCACGCGAGGAACGGCGACTTTTTTTCCTTTTTCGAGCGCGTGTCTGATCAGGGGAAGCGTCGGGACCTCCTGCTTGCAGTTTACATAGATGAATATCTCTTCGGCGTTCTTATACTCGTCGGATTTGACGACCCGGTCGAGGATCTGCTCGGTAAATACCGAAATCTCGGTGTCGGAAAGTGATTTTCGTAAGTTCCCGAGCTTGCTCCTCATTTCTTTTTTATTCATGTATACCCGATTCCAGGCGGATACCCGACATATTGACTATTTCCGCCACATCGTCGTATTTGTTGAGAGTAAATATATGCATTCCGTTAAAACCGGCATTAATATACTTGTAAAGAAGCT
>JAGCSS010000212.1 GCA_017964055.1 Lachnospiraceae bacterium | reverse complement strand
TATAAGCATGAGGAGATATTCAGGCAGGAAGGCTGGAGATACGAGCTCAATTCAAAGGATGAGCCCATCACGATAAACGGCGTTGTTTACAGTGAGATGAAGGGCGCTTTCTCGTCGGCCGAGGACCGACAGTACAGGGAGCTCACGCACGCGCTCTTTCCCGATACGACCTACGGCGTGGAGTCCGGCGGTGACCCGAAGGCCATCCCGGACCTGACCTACGAGCAGTTCCTCGATTTCCACAGACGCTATTATCACCCTACAAACAGCTATATCTACATCTACGGAAATATGGACGTTGAGGAGCGCCTCGAGTGGCTGGACCGCGAGTATCTCTCCAAATACGACGTTCAGCCGGTAGATTCAGCGGTTACCATGCAGAAGCCCCTGGGAGTCAGCGAGATCCATTCGTTCTACCCGATCGGCGAGGACGATACCGAGGAGGATGCGGGATATCTCGCATGGGCATTTACGCTCGATCACGTGAACAACCTGCTCGAGAATGCCGCGATGGGCGTGCTCGTGGACGCACTGTTCAATGTGCCCGGCGCTCCGATCAAGGAGGCTCTCGTAAAGGCCGGTATCGGACAGGATATTTCATGCTATGTGAGCGACTATATCCTGCAGCCCTTCGTTGCGATGGTCATCAGAAATACCTCCGTCGACAAACTCGACGAGATGAAGAAGATACTTAAGAGCGAGCTGGAGCGTCTCGTGCGCGAGGGCGTAGACAAAAAGTCACTGCTCGGCATCATCAACGGCGGCGAGTTCAGATACTGCGAGGCGGATTACGGCTCGGAGCCCAAGGGCCTCGAATACGGCGTCAGCGCGCTCAGGACCTGGCTTTACGACGATACGAAGGCATTTGCCGCACTGCATGTGAGAGAGTCATTCGAGCCCTTACGCCGCATGATCGACGAGGGCGGATATGAGAAGCTGATCGAGAAATACATGCTGAACGGCGATAATGTCGTTTTCCAGACCATGGCCCCCAAAAAGGGCATGACCGCGGAGTCGGATAAGGCACTCGAGGAAAAACTCGCGGCTTATAAGGCATCGCTCACCGACGCGCAGCTCGATGAGATGATCGAAAGGACCGCGGCACTCAGGGCATATCAGGAGGAGCCTTCGACACCCGAGGAGCTGGCTACGATCCCGATGTTAAGGCGTGAGGACATAGAGAAAAAAGCTCCCGAGATGATCATTTCCGAAACCGATATATGCGGTATACCTGCTTATCTGCATGACATCGATACGAACGGGATCGTGTATTTCAAGCTCCTGTTCGATATGGATACTCTGGATATCAAAGACGCGAAATACGCGGCATTTGCGGCTGAATTCGCGGGCAGGATGAATACCGCGAAGCATTCGTATCTGGAATTCAACACCGAGGTTAACATATACACGGGCGGCATGGGCATGCGTCCGATCTCGTTCCCGCTGTACGAAACCGATGATGATTACAGGATCGTTATGGCGGTAACGGGCGCGGTGCTCGAGAAGAACTTTGAAAAGATGCTCGAACTGCTCGGTGAAGAGCTGCTCGAGACCGATTTCTCGGATCCGGTAAGGATCAGGGAACTGGCGGGCGAGACAAAGGCAGGCCTGCAGTATTCACTGGCCGCGCGCGGCAATTCGACCGCTGCGGGTCATGCTCTGGCCGGACTGGCATCGGATGCCGTTTATGATGAGCAGTTCAAGGGCCTCGGAATGTACAGGAATATCTGTGAACTGCTCGAGATGAGCGATGAAGAGCTCGCAAAACCTCATCGGCGATGAAGAAAGTGCTCGCAGACACCTTCGGCAGCGACAATATGCTGATCGACGTGACCTGCGGCAAAGAGATATTCGAACGGAATAAGGATAAGATCGAAGCGTTCACAAAGCGCTTCGGCAAGGTAAGGCATGACTCGAAAAAGCCCGGAGAAAGGCTCGGACAGCATTTTCCCGGAAAGACCGTAAGCGAAGGACTCAAGACCGCAGGTGAGGTAAACTACCTCGCGATCGCGGGAAAGAGCGGAAGATGCACTCCCGAAAAGAGCGGCGTGATGGCTGTTGTAAGGCACATCCTCGGCACGGAGTATCTCTGGAACAATGTCAGGGTGCTCGGCGGAGCGTACGGCGCCGGCTTCTCGTTCGATCCGTTCAAGGGTATCGGGACCTTTACGTCATACCGCGATCCACATCTGGCAAGGACACTGGACGTATACAAAAATGCCGCCGATTTCCTCAGGAATTTCGAAGCGGACGAAAGAACGATGACCAAATTCGTGATAGGCACGATGGGCGGCGTGGACAGACCCTTAAGCCCGTCTGCAAAGGGCGCCAGAGCGCTGGCGGCGGCACTTTCGGGACGCACTCCGGAGACTGTCCAGAAGCAGCGTGACGCGATACTTTCGGCGGATGTCGAAGATATACGTTCCTGCGCGCAGATACTCGATAAGGTGCTCTCGGATTACTGCATCTGCGCGGTAGGCACCGAAGCCAAGCTTAATACGCATAAGGAAATGTTTGAGACCGTTACAAATCTGCTGTAAGGCAGGGCGGACGAAAGGAGCAAAATGGCAGAATTCAAATCGGGCTTTGTGGCGATGGCGGGCCGCACGAATGTCGGTAAATCAACGCTTATGAACAGGCTGATAGGACAGAAGGTCGCGATCACCTGCAACAAGCCGCAGACGACGAGGACGAGGATCCGCACGATCCTTACCGAGGAGCGCGGACAGGCGATATTCATCGACACGCCCGGAATACATCAGGCAAAGACCAAGCTCGGCAAATTCATGGTTGACGCCGCGGAGCGCACCTTAAACGAGGTGGATCTGATCCTCTGGCTCGTGGAGCCCGTGGATTCGGTCGGCACGGGTGACCGTCACATCGCGGAGCTGCTCAGCAAGAACAGTACTCCGAAGGTCCTGGTCATCAACAAGATCGACACGGTGCCCGCGGAGAAGGTGCTCTCGATGATCGCCATGTACAAGGACCTCGCCGATTTCGACGAGATCGTGCCCGTGAGCGCCCTAAACGGCAGGAACGAGGACGACCTGAAGGACGTCATATTCAAGCTCCTTCCCGAAGGCCCCATGTACTATGATGAGGACGAACTGACCGATCAGCCCGAGAGACAGATCGCGGCCGAGATCATCAGGGAGAGCGCACTGAAGAATTTAAGCGACGAGATCCCCCACGGCATAGCTGTCGGGATCGAGCTCATGAAGGAGCGCAAAAAGGGCGGCGGATACGTAAGCTACGAGGAGGAACACGGCGAGCGCGGCACGGGTCTTTTTGACATCGAGGCAACGATCGTATGCGAGCGCGATTCCCATAAGGGCATAATCATCGGCAAAGGCGGCGCGATGCTCAAAAAGATCGGCACCGACGCACGTCTGCAGATGGAGGCGCTGCTCGGGTTCAGAGTCAATCTCAAGCTCTTCGTCAAGGTCAAAAAGGACTGGCGCAACTCCGATTTCCTGCTTAAGAACTACGGATTCAGGGATGAGCCGGACGATGACGAATAAGAGCCGGGCAGCAGGCAGCGGATACTGATGCCGCAGGCTGTTTCGGATCAACGGAACAAGGATAATATATGGCCGGAGAAGTAACCGTACACGGGATCGTGCTGACATCGATGCCGGTCAACGATTTTGACCGCAGGATCACGATCCTCACAAGTGAAAGAGGCAGGATAACTGCTTTCGCAAAAGGCGCACGCAGACCGACGGGCGCCTTCTTGGCGTGTACGCGGGGCTTTACTTACGGCGAGTTCACGCTGTTTGAGGGCAGGGATGCCTACAGCGTAAAATCGGTCGACAAGACCAGGTATTTCAAGGAGCTCGAAGAGGACCTCGAGGGAATGTATTACGGGATGTATTTCTGTGAGCTGGCCGGCGCGTTCACTCGCGAGGAGCTCGAGGAGGCGGGGCAGATGAAGCTGCTGTATCTGGCGCTGCTCGCGCTCGCCAAAAAGACCATGCCGGCCCGCCTGATACGCTGCGTTTACGAGCTGAGGGCCATTACTATCTACGGAGAGGGCATGAGGACCGACGGGGAGTACTATACCGCGCGCTACAACGGCCTGAACGCCGAGAACTACGCGGGTTCGGTAAAGGTCAGCGAGACCGCGCTCTATACGGTGCGTTTTATCGAGCAGACTCCGCTCAAGGAGCTTTTCTCGTTCAAGGTGAGCGATGAGGTGATGGACGAGCTCGAGCGCATCACGAGAGACTACATGGAGAACAAGACGGAGCGCAGGTTCAAAACCCTCGAAGTGCTTGAAACCATCCTGTGATAAATCGGTTGCGCAAAATGCGGAACGTTATTGCATTTATTCCGCGTTCGGATATAATAGTCAACAGTTATAAAGAACGAAAGGCAGGACTCATATGACAAAGAACGTTTTTTTCGAACAGCTGGAGAAGTACGGACAGCAGAAATTTATCGGCACATTTGAAGGACTCGCGGCCGAAGCTCAGGCGAAGATCCTTGAGCAGGCGGATCTGCTCGATTTCAACATGATCGCGGACGTGGACGTAAAGCAGCAGGAGCTGCCCAGAGGCGTGATCGAGCCCATCAAGACGCTCACGATAGAGGAATACAAGGACAAGGCTGAGCATTACCGCAAGATCGGTCTTGACGCGATCAGGGCAGGCAAGATCGGCGCTCTGCTGCTCGCGGGCGGCATGGGCACGAGACTCGGCTACGATCATGCGAAGGGCATGTACGATATCGGCATCACAAAGCCCGTGTTCATTTTCCAGAGAACGATCGAGAATATCATGGATGTGACCAAAGAGGCCGGCTGCTGCATACATCTCTATGTCATGACGAGCCATCTGAACGATACCGAAACGCGTGAGTTCTTTAAGGAGCACAACTATTTCGGTTACGACGGAAACTATGTGCATTTCTATATGCAGGATATGGCGCCCTGCCTCGACAGAGAGGGCAATATGTTCCTGGCAGCCGAGGACGCTATCGCGATGTCCCCGAACGGCAACGGCGGATTCTATTCTTCGCTGGTAAACAGCGGTCTGGGCAAACAGATGCACGAGGCCGGTATCGAGTACATCAACGTATTCGCGGTTGACAATGTGCTGCAGAGGATCGCCGATCCCGTATTCGCAGGCGCTACGATCGAGAGCGGATGCGCTACGGGCGCGAAGGTTGTTGCAAAGGCGGCTCCCGATGAGAGAGTAGGCGCGATCTGTCTCGAGGACGGCACTCCCTCGGTTGTAGAATATTACGACATGACTCCCGAACTGATGGCGGCAAAGCTTGAGGACGGCACACCCGCATACAATTTCGGCGTGATCCTGAATTACCTGTTCAGGGTTAAGGACATCGACGAGGTAGTCAGCAGCAAGCTGCCCGTTCATCTCGTTAACAAACAGGTGCCTTACCTCGACTATGTCGGCGGAAAGCCCGAGACCGTGACGCCCGAGAAGCCCAACGCATTCAAGCTCGAGACGCTTTCGCTCGATCTGGTGCATCTGACGGATTCCTGCCTGCCTTTCGAGGTAGTTCGCGAGAAAGAGTTCGCTCCCATCAAGAATCCTACAGGCATCGATTCGGTGGAGAGCGCCAGAAAACTGCTGCAGGACTGCGGATACGTATTATAACTCTTGCAAAATGTTCACGATACGTTTAAAATACATTGAAAAGTTTGTCGGCGAATGAACCGCGTTTTTGACTGCGGAAAAGAAAACAGCCGGCACGGAACGGAGAGATATATGGAAAAGACAATGGACATGATCGTTGCGCTGGCCAAGGCCAGAGGCTTTGTTTACCCGGGCTCGGAGATCTACGGCGGTCTCGCGAATACCTGGGATTACGGAAACCTCGGCGTTGAGCTCAAGAACAACGTTAAAAAGGCCTGGTGGAAGAAATTCATCCAGGAGAACCCTTATAATGTCGGCGTAGACTGCGCCATCCTCATGAACCCCCAGACATGGGTTGCTTCGGGACATCTCGGCGGATTCTCGGATCCCCTGATGGACTGCAAGGAGTGTAAGGAGCGTTTCAGAGCCGACAAGCTCATTGAGGATTACGCCGCTGAGAAGGGCATCGAGCTGCCCAAGCCCGTTGACGCATTCTCACAGGAAGAAATGAAGAAGTACATCGACGACAACAACATCTGCTGTCCTTCCTGCGGAAAGCACAATTTCACCGATATCCGTCAGTTCAATCTGATGTTCAAGACTTTCCAGGGCGTTACCGAGGATGCGAAGAACGTTGTTTATCTGCGTCCCGAGACCGCCCAGGGTATTTTCGTAAACTTCAAGAACGTACAGCGTACTTCCCGTAAAAAGGTACCCTTCGGTATCGGTCAGATCGGTAAGTCCTTCCGTAACGAGATCACTCCCGGTAACTTCACCTTCCGTACACGTGAGTTCGAGCAGATGGAGCTGGAGTTCTTCTGCAAGCCCGGTACCGACCTCGAGTGGTTCCAGTACTGGAGAGGCTTCTGCCGCGACTGGCTGATCAGCCTCGGCATCAAGGAAGACGAGATGAGACTGCGCGATCACAGCCCCGAGGAGCTCTGCTTCTACTCAAAGGGCACTACCGATATCGAGTTCCTGTTCCCGTTCGGATGGGGCGAACTCTGGGGTATCGCGGATCGTACGGATTATGACCTTACACAGCATCAGAACGTATCGAAGGAGGATATGAGCTACTTCGATGACGAGACCAACGAGCGCTATGTGCCTTATGTTGTTGAGCCTTCGCTCGGCGCAGACCGCGTAACCCTTGCATTCCTCTGCGCAGCTTACGACGAAGAGGAACTCGAGGGCGGCGACAAGCGTACCGTGCTTCATTTCCATCCCGCACTCGCGCCCATCAAGGTCGGCATCCTGCCCCTTTCAAAGAAGCTCAACGAGGGCGCCGAGAAGATCTACGCAGAGCTTTCAAAATACTGGAACTGCGAATTCGACGACAGAGGCAACATCGGAAAGCGTTACCGCCGTCAGGATGAGATCGGAACTCCTTACTGCGTAACCTACGATTTCGAGTCCGAGACAGACAACTGCGTTACCGTCCGTGAGCGTGATACCATGGCTCAGGTACGTATCCCGATCGCAGAGCTGAAGAGCTATTTA
>JAGCSS010000211.1 GCA_017964055.1 Lachnospiraceae bacterium | reverse complement strand
CTTTGACCGTTATTTCCAGATCGCTCCCTGCTTCCGTGATGAGGATGCAAGAGCAGACCGTTCACCGGGAGAGTTCTATCAGCTCGACATGGAGATGGCATTCGCTTCACAGGAAGATGTATTTGCCGTACTTGAGGATGTACTTCCTCCTGTATTTGAAAAGTTCGGAACCTACAACCGCGCTTCACGTGCTCCTTTTACACGCATCAGTTACAACGATGCACTTGAGCGCTTCGGATCCGACAAGCCTGATCTTCGTATCAAGGGCGAGTTAAAGGATGCGTTTATCCTTGAGGACTGCGGCTTTGAGCCTTTTAAGGTCGCATTTATCAAGGCATTTGTCATCAACAATTTCGGTGAGACACGTAAGTTCATCGATGCAACCTGCGCTGAAGTCGAAGTTCAGACAGCGAACAAGGTCTACTGGTTCAGACTGGACGAGAACGGCGAGTTCGTCGGCGGAATCTCGAAATTCCTTCAGGAGAAGAAGGCTGAGATCATTTCCGCACTCGAACTGGTACCCGGTGACTTCGTTGCGGTTACGGCAAATACCAAAAAGACAGACTGCTCCAAGACAGCAGGTGCCATGAGAAAGCTCTTCGGACAGAAGATCCCCGCGATCTTTGACAAAGAACAGTACTCCTTCTGCTGGATCGTAGATTTCCCGATGTATGAGATCGGTGAGGAATCGGGTGAGCTCGAGTTCTGCCACAATCCTTTCTCGATGCCTCAGGGCGGCCTGCAGGCGCTGTGCGAGAAGGACCCTCTCGATATTTACGCATATCAGTACGACCTTGTATGCAACGGCGTAGAGCTTTCATCAGGAGCTGTCCGCAACCACGATCCCGAGATCATGGTCAAGGCATTCGAGATCGTAGCCATGGGCGAGGACGATGTTAAGGCCAAGTTCCCCGCCATGTACAACGCGTTCTGCTACGGAGCACCGCCTCATGCAGGTATAGCACCCGGTGTTGACCGCATGGTAATGCTCCTTTGCAACACCGATTCTATCCGTGAGGTCATTGCATTCCCGATGAACAGCAAGGCGCAGGATATGATGTGCGGCGCTCCCACTCCTGTCAGCGAGAAGCAGCTGCGCGAGGCCAATATCGCTGTCATTAAACCTGAAAAATAAAGAAATTAATACAGACATTCAGACACGGGGACGGTTCTTTTGTCTGCGAACTGCGCAGACGAAAGAACCGTCCCCATGTATGTCATATCTGTTTCGGTATTATGCGATATGCACCGAAAGTAAGTTGTAGTTGTCATCGATCACGACGTAATCCGCATCGAGGCCTACGGCAATGCTTCCGCATCTGCCTTCAAGACCTACCGAAGCGGCAGCGTTATAGGTGGCGGCAAGGATCGCTTCTTCCTCGGGGATGCCGAAGTCCTTTACGCAGCGCTTCAGTCCTTCGAAGAGCGTGATGCCGGAGCCTGCGAGCGTGCCGTCCTCGAGACGGATCTCGCCGTTTTTCAGGAATACCGGGAGCCCTCCGGATGAATACTGCCCGTCGGGAAGACCTGAAGGAGCGATAGAATCCGAGATAAGTACGACTCTGCCGGGATAAGCCTTAAAAGCGTGGCGAAGGACCGATTCATGCACATGCAGACCGTCGCAGATCAGCTCAACCCAGGCTTTTGCGTCAGCTGCCGCGCCGGGGATGCCGGGCTTTCTGTGATGGAGCCCGTTCATGGCATTGTACAGATGCGTTACATGATCGGCTCCTGCGTTAAAGGCTTTCATGGCCGTATCGTAATCGCAGTCGGAATGGCCGACCGACACATAGAGCGCGGAGCTTTTGTCAGAAGCGTTGCCTGCGGTGTGTTTCTTTATGAATTCGATCGCGTTATCCTGCTCGGGAGCGATCGTGATAAGCCTTATGATCCCGCCGGAAAGCGTATTGAGTTCATTGAAATAGGCTTCGTCGGGAGCTGTGATATACTGCGGATCATGTGCTCCCTTTTTCTCGAGCGAAAGAAAAGGACCTTCGGCGTTGATGCCGCGGATCTTTGCGGGAAAAGCGTCTTTGACCGTGCCCGCGAGCTGTCCGATCTGCGAGCAGGCGCGGCGGTATATGTCCGGAGCGTTTGTCATGGTGGTGGCAAGAACGCTCGTTACGCCGTGCGCTGCGTAATGACGGAGCATCTTTGCATCTTCTTCGGCCGAAGAAACAGTGAAATCATAGCCCAGGCAGCCATGAGTGTGAATATCGAAAAGTCCGGGAATTATCTTATTCCCCGTGTAGTCTTCGACCGGTTCGCCCGGAGCGGGCGTAAGTTCTTCGGTCCCTTCCGAAATCTCGGCAAATTTGCCGTCAGTAACCCTGAAAGATGCCTTGCGGAAGGCTCCGTTCAGGAAAACCCTGGCATTTTTTATGATCATAGGTGTTACTCACCATCCCCTCTGTTTTTGATAAGTCAATTTTACTATACATACCCGATAATGACAAAGGAAAAATAACCAAAAAACGGAACAGAACTTTGTTCAATTTTGGTGGGGAAATTGGACAAAAAGTGTGCTATAATTACAGTAGCGATATGTGCGACTGTTTTTTAGCGCTTACGGGAAGGAGGAGCATCATGTTTGATATAGGCGATTATGTTGTATTTGGAACTGACGGAGTATGCACCGTGGAAGCGGTCGGAAGCCTGGATATGGAAGGGGTATCGAAAGAAAAACTGTATTATACCCTCGCTCCCGTCGGCAAGTCCGGAAACAACCGGATATTTGCTCCCGTAGACGGTAAGCGTGTGGTCATGCGCAGGGTCATCACCCCCGACGAGGCAAAGGCGCTGATAGGCAAGATCACCGAGATCGAGCCTCTTGACGTGCCCGATGAGCGTAAGCGGGAAGAGGCATATAAGGCAGCCCTCATGAGCTGCGACGTCGTTCAGATGGTGCGCCTCATCAAGGAGATATACAGGCGCCGCCAGGCGCGTTTCGCGGCCGGGAAGAAACTTCCCGCCATAGACGAGCGCTACTGCAATCTCGCTGAGAACTCTCTTTACAGCGAGCTGAGCCTTCCGCTCAACGTTGAGAAGAGCCGCGTTGAGGAGTATATCACCGACGCGGTTGAGCATAAATGAGCATTAATAGAATAGCAGGACATGGGGACGGTTCGCATTTGTCGGGCCGTCCTTTTAGAATAGACAAATGCCGAAATTGAGTTTATAATAATTCTGATTTGCGCGATAAGCGATTCAGCGTTTTTCTCATGGAATGCAAAGGAGCATAAATGAGTGATATATATGATTATCTCGAATGGCGCGGCGATATCGGTTTTTCCGACCTGGGCATGTGCGAGGCCGATTATATAGTTTTCTGCGCGCTCTCTTATCTTCCGTTTGACGGGCTGGTGCCCGAAGACCCGAAAAGCCCCGTTCTTCTCGGTGATGCGATCGCAAGAATGCGTGAGCTGGTCATTCTGCCTTCCAAACAAAAGAAAACGAAGAAGGCGGCTGTGAAGGAGACCCGGGACCGGGAATACATGTTCAAGGGTGACGACAGGCTGACGGAGCTCATAGCGGACAGCGCGAGGTTTGCACAGCTTCGGATGTGCGGCTTCGTCAACAGGATAGATACAGGTGAGCAGAAGCAGTTCTGCGCGATGACCTTCCTGCTCCCGACGGGAGCTGTTGTCGTGACCTTCAGAGGTACGGACAATACGATAGTCGGCTGGAAGGAAGATTTCAACATGGGCTTCATGTGCGAGCTTCCGTCACAAAAGGATGCCGTCGCATATCTTACCGACATTGCCGGGATATACTCAAAGGCAGATATATATGTCTGCGGCCACTCTAAGGGCGGGAATCTGGCGATGTACGCATCGTTCTTCTGCCGGGAAAAGGTACAGCGGCGCATCTGTGCCGTCAGGAATCTGGACGGACCGGGATTTATCGAGGAGGTCCTCGAAAAGGACGGCCCGAAGGGCATCCTCTCGCGGACAAAGACCTACGTACCGCAGTCATCGGTGGTCGGGATGCTGCTCTCGCACGAGGAACCCTATTATGTCGTGCACAGCAGGAATTACGCGCTGATGCAGCATCACCTGAACAGCTGGGAGATCAGGAGAGGCGAGCCGGTCGGAGACGGCGGGACCACTGAGTCGAGCCAGCTGATAGACCGGACCTTAAAGCAGTGGATATCGGAAATGACCATTGAGCAGCGTGGAGAGCTGATCGACGGTTTCTATGAGGTGATATCGAAAGCGGATGCCACCACGCTTTCCGAGCTGACGAGGGGTAAGAGCACGGTTGCGATGATAAAGGCCATGAGCAGGCTTGACGGAGAGAAGAAGGTACTTTTCCGCACCGCTTATAAGATATTCAAACAGTCGCTGAAGCAGTCACTGCCGACAGGCAAGCTTTTTGCGGCTTCGACGCGTAAGACGGCCGGCGTCTGAAGGAGATTCGGCGCTGCGGACCGGCCGCAGATAATGAGGAGGGGATCATAATGCTGGCGAACGATATTTATTCACTCGAATGGACTGGCAATGTCAAGGTGATCGGCAGGGCTTTCGTTTACAATGACTGCCTCTGGCTCTCGTATTCCGGAACGGGCATCGAGTTCATATGCAATGACGGCTTCAGGGCACTGCTCTGCGCCGATATGATCGCGCCCGGAACGGATGACGGCTATGCGCGCGTTACGGTGCTCAAGGACGGCGCGCCGATACTCGACGAGCGTCTTGACAATAAAAATATGGCAGTGGAGATCCGCGACGCGGGCGTGCATACCTACACGATCCTCAAGCTCTCAGAGTCGGCGAATTCCTCGCTGGGTATCCTCGAACTCGAAGCGTACGGGACCATGACTGCGGACGACGGCAGCACGGTCGGACTTATCCCTGCGGAGGATAAGCGTCTCAAGGTCGAATTTGTCGGCGATTCCATCACCTGCGGCTACGGAGTTGAGGGTAAGCTCGGCGAGACCTTTACGACCGCGACCGAAAACTACATGAAGGCCTGGGCCTATCTTACAGCCAAAAAGCTGAACGCGGATTACAGCACGGTATCGAAATCCGGCGCCGGCATTATCTCGGGTTATACGGATTCGGGCGAAAGAAATCTTGACAATATCATCACGGGCTATTACGATTTGATGGGCTGCTCGAACGTCGGGATCGACAAAAACGTCGGACCGAAGGATTTCGAGTATGATTTTGCGATGGAGCCCGATCTGATCGTTATCCTGCTCGGAACCAACGATATCAGCTACTGCCGACCTGTAGACGCGGACGGAAAGCCGAAGCTTTCAAAGTCCGAAGAGAAGGAGCGCAGGAAGCTGTTTTATGCGGAATACAAAAAGTTCCTCAAGCATGTGCGCGAGAAGAATCCGCTCTCGAAGATCGTCTGCGCGCTCGGTGTTTTGGGCGACGGACTGAACGATGAGGCGGAGATGGCGGTCAGTGAGCTGCGCGCCGAGGGCGACCAGCGTATATTCTGGCTTCCCTTAAAGCCTCAGGATCCTGCGGACGGATACGGCACGGATTACCATCCTTCGCAGATCACCCAGAAAAAGCTCGCCGAAACGATATCGGATTATTTGCTCGATATGTAAGAGGCGCGATATAGTAATTTAGACAGGAAAGAGATGAACACCATGAAATCTGCAAACACGGGATTTCATAATGCAATAGTTAAAGTTATCGCAGCCGCAGCGGTCGTACTGGCCGTTATCGGCGCAGGCAGGATACACGCGGCATCGGCGGGGGATATCTTCACGAGGAGCAGCACAAAGCTCTCTTACCCCTCGACCAGGACCATAGCCTTAAAATCTCCGGTCATCGGAACGGAGATCAGATATTTTTCGAGCGATAAGGATGTTGCTTATGTCGGCAAGGACGGCGAGATCATGACCGTCGGCGCCGGTACCTGCACGATCTACGCGATCGGAGAGGACGGCACCACGGATGAGTGCACGGTCACGGTCGAAGAGCCGGATGCGCCGCACAGACAGATAGCGCTCACTTTTGATGACGGCCCCGATTATTTCGGTCAGGAGCTGCTGGATTTTCTGGCTGACCGAAATGTAAAGGTCACTTTTTTCTACATAGGCAATCAGATATCAAAATATAAGGACAATGTCTACAGAGCTTACAACGAGGGGCATGAGATAGGCAACCACAGCTGGTCGCATCCGGTTCTTTCAACGATGAAGAACGAAGGCATCATGGAAGAGCTGAACAGCACCTCCGATGCGATATTTGAAGTGACGGGAGCATATCCGACGGTTTTCAGACCTCCTTACGGCTCAAAGAACGACAGGTTGCTCTCGATCTGCGGCATGCCCTGCATACTCTGGTCCGTGGATACGCTCGACTGGAAATACAGGGATGTCGATTATGTCACCGACCAGATCGTAAAGGGAGCCAAGGACGGCGCTGTCATTCTTGTGCATGAGATCCACAAGACGACGATCGCTGCGGCAAAGATCGCTATCGATCAGCTGCTCGAGGACGGATGGGAGTTCGTGACGATCACCGAGCTTATTGAACGCGACGGCACCGCGATCGAACCGGGAGCGGTCTACAGCCGCAAAAAGACCGAATGACAGAGATCAGAAAAAGGAATGTAAAAGGGTAAGGGAAGTAAAGATTATTCACCGGAGGACAAGTAAATGAAAAAGGGAACCTTTGGGGGTGGTATACACCCCTATGAAGGCAAAGAACTCTCAATGAACAAGCCCACAGTTCAGCTGCTTCCCAAAGGAGACCTCGTCTATCCGATGTCACAGCACATCGGAGCGCCGGCAAAGCCCATAGTGGCTGTCGGGGACAGGGTTCTGATGGGACAGACGATAGCTGAAGCCGGGGGCTTTGTTTCGTCTCCGATAGCCGCATCCGTCTCGGGTACGGTAAAGGAGATCAGGCCGACGCTCACAGTTTCGGGAGCGATGGCCAATGCGATCGTCATCGAGAATGACAACAAATACGAGCCCGTTCCCGGACTCGGAGAAAAGCGTGATTACACCAAGCTTTCAAAGCAGGAGATCCGCGACATCATCCGCGACGCCGGCATAGTCGGCATGGGCGGCGCAGGTTTCCCGACCTTCATAAAGCTTACTCCGAAGGATGAGAACGCGATCACGCACATCATCGTAAACGGTTCCGAGTGCGAGCCGTATCTTACGAGTGACTACCGCATGATGCTCGAAGAGGGCGAGAAGCTCGTCGACGGTCTCAGGATCATCCTGCAGCTGTTTGACAACGCGGAAGGCGTTATCGCCATCGAGGACAACAAACCCAAGGCGATCGAGCATATTTCAAAGATCGCGGAAGGCGAAAAGAGGATCAGGGTTCAGGTTGTTAAGACCAAGTACCCCGAAGGCTCCGAGCGCCAGCTGATCAAGGCAGTCACCGGACGCAAGATCAATTCTTCGATGCTTCCTGCGGACGCGGGCTGCATCGTCAACAATGTCGATACCGTTATCTCGATACATATGGCGGTAGCGGAGAGCACGCCCCTTATCAGGCGTATCGTGACCGTGTCGGGCGATGCGGTCGTTAACTGCCAGAATTTCTGCGTAAAGACCGGCACGCTCTATTCTGAGGTGCTCGAGGCAGCGGGCGGATTTACGACCAGACCGAAAAAGCTCATCTCCGGCGGTACGATGATGGGACTGAGCCTTTTTGATACCTCTGTGCCCGTGACCAAAACTTCATCGGCGCTCCTTGCGTTTAAGGAGGATCCGATGGATCTCGTTCCCGAAGGTCCCTGCATCCGCTGCGGACGCTGCGTGGAGGCCTGTCCCGAGAATCTGATTCCGCAGATGCTCATGGCAGCCGCAGAGAAGTTCAACGACGCGAAGTTTGAGGCGATCAGCGGTATGGAGTGCATGGAGTGCGGTTCCTGCACATATGTATGCCCTGCCGGAAGAAAGCTCACACAGGCGTTGAAGCAGACCAGAAGAAGCATTCTGGACAATCGTAAGAAGAAATAAGGAGGAGAATCAGACAGATGAAAGAATTATACAATGTGTCCGCTTCTCCTCACGTAAGAAGCGGCGTAACGACGAGATCCATCATGCGTGACGTTGCGATAGCGCTCATCCCCGCGAGTGCGATGGGCGTATACAGATTCGGATTCAGGGCATTCCTTGTGCTGCTTGCGGCAGTTGTCGCGGCCATGCTCTCCGAATTCATGTGGAACAGATTCGTATTAAAGAAAAACGGAGGCTTTGCCGAGTGCAGCGCTCTCGTTACCGGACTTTTGCTCGGTATGAACCTGCCCGCGTCGGTTCCGCTCTGGATGCCGATCGTAGGCTCCGTTTTTGCAATAGTAGTTGTCAAGGAGTTCTTCGGCGGACTCGGCCAGAACTTCATGAATCCCGCACTTGCGGGCCGCTGCTTCCTGATGATCAGTTTTGCGGGAAGAATGACCGGTTTTGCGGTTGAGAAGGCCGCCGACGGACTAGGACTGTTCATGGGCGGTGCATCGGCGCTCGACGGACTTTCATCGGCTACTCCGCTCGCGGTCATCAAGAACGGCTCCGCATACAGCTTAAAGGACATGTTCCTTGGGTTTACCGGCGGTGTGATCGGCGAGACCAGCACTCTCTGCATCCTGATCGGTGCGGCTTACCTGCTGGTGCGCAAGGTCATCAACCTTCGCATCCCCGTTGCATATATCGCGACATTCGCGGTATTCATGCTGCTGTTCGGCGGACACGGGTTTGACATGACCTATCTTGCCTGCCAGATCTGCGGCGGCGGACTCATGCTCGGCGCATGGTTCATGGCGACCGATTATGTTACGAGCCCGATCACAAAGCTCGGACAGATAGTATTCGGTATACTGCTCGGACTCCTCACAGGTGTCATCAGAGTATTCAGCAATTCCGCGGAAGGCGTTTCCTACGCGATCATATTCTGCAACCTGCTGGTTCCTTTCATTGAGAGATTTACGATGCCGAGAGCCTTCGGTATCGTAAAGGCAAAGAAAGGAGGCGCAGCAAAATGAGTGAGACAAAGCAGAAAAACACTT
>JAGCSS010000210.1 GCA_017964055.1 Lachnospiraceae bacterium | reverse complement strand
CAGCAGCACGCAGCTCAGAGCAAAAAGTCCGGCGATAACCGCGTAAGCTATGGTTTTGTAGTTTACAGACGAAGCCTGCTTTCCGATTGGACTGTCGCCGTCCGCATCATTGGTGCCTGCCACAGTACTTTCTCCGGTGTCTGTTACCATGCCGTCTTTATCTGTTGAGGTATTGCTGCTGTCCACTCCCGAACTGCTGCCTCCCGCATTATCGGTACCTGTCATCGTCCCGTCAGACTGACCGTCTTTGGTGCCTGTCACCGTACCGCCGTCAGCCGTCCTGTCTCCTCCGGTCCCTTCACTGCCGGTCTCTCCCAGCACATAGTAGGGCCCCTTGCCTTCCTTCATGGTCACATAGGCTTCCATCGCGGCAAAAACCTGCATTGTCGCCGTTGCATTGCTCTCTCCGCCAGCTATGTGAGCATATGTCCCGTCTGCCAGCCTGTATGCTGCCAGTCCGTCGAATATCGTGTTTCCGTTCTTTATGAAGCGCTGATCCTCTGCGGCATCGATCCCCAGTGACGAAAGCGCTATCAGTACCTGTGCGGTACTCTCCGCGTTTGCGGCTCCGAACCCGGAATAACCGCCGTCCGCGTTCTGCTTTTTGGAGAGCAGCTCAACCGCAGCATCGGCAGCATCCCTCAGCTCCTGCAGCAGCTTCTCGTCTGTCAGAACTGTCCTACCCGCGCTTTCTTCGATCCCATCGATATCAGTGTCCCCTGAACCTTCTCCGGCTCCGAAAGCATCTGCACCTACCGAACCCTCTCCGATACCGCCGACATCAGCTCTCCCTGCCGTATGCTCGGTATTACAGCCCGCAAGTGCCTGCAGCACCATCGCGGTAACATCCACGTCCGAATAGTCTCCGATCACGGACCAGCCGCCATCCTCATGCCTGAGCCCCAGGATATCGGTAACGATCTTATCGGGCGGATATATCGCGCTCTCATAACCGTTATTGTACAAATGCAGTCCGTAGACCAGGCTCATGATTCCCTGCGCGCCGACTGCCTCGTTGACCGTATTCGTGATATAAGGATTGTCACGGTCGGCGACCGTCAAACAGAGCGCGTATTTCAGGCGGGTCGTAGCGGCCCGTACCTCAGTTTCGGACAGAAACCGCGACAGGGCGGCCGTATATGCGGTAAGATCGTATCCGCTCTCTTTTGCGAGCGCATAGGCATATGTTTCCGCAGTGATACCGGCGTTCGGGATCAGATCCTTTTCGATCCATTCGTCCGTATCCGCCGCACCGCATTCCTGCATTTTAAACATGACAATACCGCTGATGACGCTGTTCGCGTCATCAACGGCATCTGCTCTGCAATATTGTGTACCGGCTCCTGCCGCCATCATCAGGCAGGCCAGTATCAATGCCAGAATCTTAGATCTCATTGCTTCTCTTTCTCTCATTTACGGTAATTGCGCAGCCTGCAGCGATCATAAGCATACCGAGTGCGGCATACATCGCAAAGGGAGCCGTACCGGTCTTGGGAAGGCCCGCAGTGGCAACAGTTGCTACGCATACGGGAGGAACAAGCGTCATAGTATCGGACTTCGCGCTGATAACATATGTTCCGGCTTTGTCCAGCTTAACTGCTGCCTTACCCTCTGCGTCGGTCACAACACCCGCGTCCTCACCGTTAACGGTGATCTTTGCGCCTTCAACGGGGCTGACTACCTGATTCCAGTCAGCGTCATAGCCGAGTGAGCTGAGTGTGAGGCTGATCTCTTCACCTGCCTCTGCCTTCTTTGCGGAAGCGTCAAACCAGCTGTAAGCATCAGACCATGCAACCGTATCGGTATATACGAAAGCGTATACATGATCTCCGGCATTGACCGGATCCGCAAGGCTCCATGCAGAAGCGTCATTAACATAGTAGCCGTAGGAGCCGCCGTTCTCTACGCCCCAGAGCTTTGTAAGGCTCAGGCCGTAATCGCCTGTTGCGGAAGCATAGCCTGCCTCGGCTCCGCCCTCGAAAAAGCTCTCATGAGCAGCATAAAGAACATCGTTTATCGAGATAATACCGTCTCCGTCGATATCGGAAGCGGTAACTTCCTGTCTTGCAACAGCCAGTTTTCCGTTCTCATCAGCGATCGTAACATACGCCTTAACGTCTGCGGCCGAAACCGAGACACCTGCGGATGCGAGAACAAGTACTGCAGCAAGTATCATAGCTGTAAATCTTTTCATTGATCCATAACCTCTTTCCTTAATGATTTTTTCTGCTTCATCGCTTCGGTACGCCGCCTTTTGGCCCTGATACGTTTTTCGACCGTTTTGCGTCTTTTCTCATCTCCGCGCGGGTCCTTTAAGCCCGCAGCCTCGAGTGCTCTAGGCCACGGTCCGAAAAAGGCCTTGATAGCCACTACCTCACGCTCCGAAAAATCGGCGCGCTTCGGAAAACGCTCCTCGCCTCCGGTCCGCAATTCATCCGCTTTCGCCCTAAGCAAACCGATGCAGAGCTCTTTTGTGAGCTTATCTCCGTCCATTTCAAAACCTCCGCGGTACATTGTCTCATGCAGGCTGCCGGCTATCACTCTCCCGGACAAAAATAAAACACCTGCCACTTTAAATATGACAGATGCTTTTTCCCACACAAAACCAATCCCGTACCGACCACGGGATTCAACGGTTGCACTTTCATATCCAAAATGTTCATACCGAACACGCCCCGGCAAGTATTCTGACTTATGGGCAGCGCCCAATCACAGTAATGATGGTTGCGACGGAATCTCACCGAACTTCCCTCTGATCCGCTCACGCGGAACCGGAGCATGCATATTCAATTTGCAGCGATGCTAATGCACCAAAATCATTATAATTGCAGTTATATGAAAATACAACCGCCCATATACACTTTAATACCTTTTTGAATTCTGCTCCCTGTATTCGGTTGCCGACATGCCTTCGGCCTTTCTGAAAACCGTCGCAAAATAGCCGTCGCTGGCAAATCCGACGAGTCCCGCGATATCCTTGACCTTTATGTTGCTGTTCTTGAGCAGCTCGCGGGCACGCTCGAGCCTGTAGTTCTTGATAAAACCGTTGATCGACTCGCCTTTTAGCCTCCTGAACATCGCGCTCAGGTAATTCGGCGACAGGAATACTCTCTGCGCTATGTACTCCATCGTAAGCGAGGGATTCTTATATTCGGAGCGTATGATCGCGATCACTTTGTCAACGACCATCGTGCTGTCGTTCGCATAGCTGCTCTTTTTCTTTTTCTCGGCCTTTTCCAGGATCGACAGCACACTCTCCTCAATGGACCATATATCGGGAACGGTCAGTATGAACTTCGCGGCTTCCATGCTCTCGTTGTTGGTCAGGACATCGGAATACTGCGACAGTCTGCTGAGTATCTCGATAAAGATATGGCGCACGTAAATGTTGCTCATGCTGCCTTCCTGCTCTATGCGGCTGACGGTCCTTCTGATGCCCTCTGCGGCCTTTTTAAACTCCCTGAACCTTATATCCTCGTACACCTGCATCAGGAGTGTCTCAACGTTTTCGTCGGCGCTGCCCTTCTGCGTGTAGGCAACCCTGTCGACGAGTACGTCGCCCTCTTTCAGGAAGAATCTGTTTTCCTCGAGCACATCGAATTTCTTATATGCCGAGAGCAGATCCACTCCGTTATGCGAAGGGATGCTTATCAGCACGGTACTGTCGCAGCCCAGATCCAGCCTGATGCCTCTCCTTATCTTTTCGCCGAATGCCCGCAGGTTGCGCTCATAGGGTATTTTGTCGGTAACGGTAAAGAGCAGCTCACGGTTTCTCGATATGTTCAGGCAGAAAAACTCTGCGTACTTTGATTTGAGCAGCATCTGCATGATCCTGT
>JAGCSS010000209.1 GCA_017964055.1 Lachnospiraceae bacterium | reverse complement strand
TCATTGATATACTCAGGTGAATCGCTCGTTGCCGCGTATGTTCTTACACCGCTTGCTCCGAGCACGAGTGCTGCTGCAAGTACTGCTGTTAAGATCCTTGTCATTAATTTCTTCATAACTTCCTCCTGATTATACGCCGCTCAAACGCGGTATCTGTTATCGATACATTCGTTATCGCTTTCGATGAATCCATCATAAACCCAAAAAGATACAAAAAAGATACAAACGAATACTTGAGCAGGTGCTTTTTTGACTTTTTGTAACAAAAAGCTAAAGATTCCGGAAACTCCGGCCGATAAATACGGTTTCTTTTTCGTCCGGATGACACAGAAAAACCCTGCACGGATATCCCGAGCAGGGCTGAAACATGGGCTATAATTCTATTTTATTTTGCAATGTTCACATACATCCTTTAGGAAACATTCTCCGCATCTCGGCCGTCCGCTGATGCAGAGCTGCCTGCCGTGAGTGATGATCTGCTGGTTCCATGCGCTCCAGTGATCCTTTGGCAAAATGTCCATCAGCTCGAACTCGGCCTTTACCGGGTCGTCTGTATGCGTGATGCCGAGGAGCTTTGAGACGCGCTTAACATGCGTATCGACCACTATGCTCGGTATCCCGAATATATGCGTGCGCACAACATTGGCCGTTTTGCGGCCGACTCCGGGAAGCGAGGTCAGCGATTCGATATCCGAAGGCAGCTCTCCTCCGAAACGGCTCAGCAGCTCTATCGCCGCCGCTTTGATGTGGAGCGCCTTATTATGATAGAAACCGGTCGATCGGATATCCTCCTCGAGTTCGGCAAGATCCGCACCAGCAAAGGCCTCCAGATCGGGATATTTTACATACAGGTCTCTCGTCACCATATTGACCCGCGCGTCCGTACACTGCGCGGACAATATCGTCGCGAACAGCAGCTGCCACGGTTTTTTGTACTCCAGAAAACACGGCTGCGGCGGATAATGCTCGTCCAGCAGCGCCATGATCTGTTTAAGTTTGGCTTTCGTCACTGCAGATACCTCATAAGATTCTTCAGCACCATAGCGCTGTGCGGCTCCAGGTGCATCGCGATAACTCCGCGCTCGGCGTGGTACATCTCGGCAAAGAAATTATAGCCGCTGTCGTAGGTCTCGACCAGACGCACCATGGCCTCGCTGTCATCGTTGCCCAGCTCCCATACGGGAATGTCAATATTTCTCGGAACATCATCGTTATTGACAATGGTCACGATCTTCTCGTCACGGTTAAAGCGGCCGTACGCAATGATCGCATGATCGCCGGCCAGGAACTTGATCGAACCTGTCTTCAGCGCATCGTAGGAGCGGTGTATCCTGATCATTTCTTTATAGAAATTAAGCAGCTCGTGGTCCTCGCGTCCCCACGGGTAAGTCCTCCTGCTGTCGGGATCGGTCCAGCCGCAGACGCCGGCCTCATCGCCGTAATACAGGCACGGAGCGCCTGGCCATGTCATCTGCATAACTATCGCCTCACGCATGCACCAGGGCCGGATATCCCACGATGCCTCCTCCGGTCCGCAGGTCGCCAGTCTGCCTATCCTCCTGCTCGTCCTGGTCATGAATCTCGAATGGTCGTGGTTTGAGAGCTGGTTCATCGCGGTCAGCAGGCTCTGCGTATTCATCCTGCTCATGTGATACAGCATCGCTCCGAAAAACGCGTCATTGTTCCTGAACATGTCCCCGCGGAAGAAATCGCTGTGCTTTTCCATGCCGGTCAGGAACCAGGTCACGGGCTCCATGAATGCCTCATAGTTCATGATGCTGTCCCACTCGCCGCCCTGCAGCCACTTGCCCGAATTCTCATAATTCTCGGCAATGATGATGGCCTCGGGATTGGCCTCCTTGACCGCGTCACGGAACATGCGCCAGAATTTGTGGTTAAACTCCTCGGAATATCCGAGATCCGCCGCCACGTCGAGTCTCCAGCCGTCGCAGTTAAAAGGCGGGGATACCCATTTGCGCGCGATATTAAGGATGTATTCGACGAGCTCGGGTGAGCCCTCATAATTGAGCTTGGGCAGAGTCTTGTGCCCCCACCAGCCGTCATAGCTGTAATTGTCGGGCCAGCTCTCGTCATTGAACTTAAAGAAGCTGCGGTAAGGGCTGTCGGCATGTCCGTACGCGCCCTTTTCAAAACCTATCGCATCCTCATATATATGCTGTCCGTCGAGCCACTTGTTGAACGAACCGCAGTGATTGAACACGCCGTCCAGGATGACCCTGATCCCGCGCTTGTGGCATTCTCCGACGAAATTTGCGAAAAACGCGTTGCTCGCCTCGAGATTCGTCAGGTCGGTAACTCTCGTGATATAGCGTGCCGAATGCCGGTTGTCCGTATCGCCTTCTTCCAGCACATTGCCGTAATCGTGCGGAATGACCGTAAAATGAGGATCTATGTGGTCGTAATCCTGAGTATCGTATTTATGGTTGGAAGGGGATACAAACAGCGGATTGAAATAGATGACTTCGATCCCGAGATCCTGCAGATAGTCGAGCTTGCGGAGTACGCCGCTCAAGTCCCCGCCGTAGAAGATGCCTACATCGTTGTTCTCGGGGGTCTTGTTCCAGTCCATCACCTCACGCGAATAGCAGTCGATGTAAAAATACTCGTTGGTCAGAGTGCGGTTGTCGGCAGCACCGTCGGCAAAACGGTCGGTGAATATCTGATACATGACCGCGCCCTTTGCCCAGTCGGGGGTCTTAAAGCCCGGCATAAGCCAGAAATCATAAGTCTCATCATGCTGCTCCGTAACACCTACCGCATTATAGAAGTAATATCTGTCATCGCACCAGATGATGAAATAATAGGGAACATTTTCTACTCCTGTAGTATACATGCACTCGTAGAAATCAAACAACTGATTAACGCTCGAGATGCTCATGGTGATCCTCTGGCTCCCGACAACGCATACAACGGCTGACGCATTGCCCTTTGCCACCCTGATCCTGAGCTTTACCTGCTCGTTCGGTCCGGGCTCCATCGGACATCGATACTCTTCCGTGCCGTCGCTGAATACGGCCCTGCGGATAAACTGCGTGGTCATGAATCCGATGTTCGAATTCGCCATCGTCTCCACAGGAGCAAAGTACTCATTTACGATCCTGTTCTGATGTTGTTCACTACTGGGATAATATTCCATACCTTATGCCTTTTATGATAAACCGATATAGTCTGTGCAATCGCTTGCACAACTTATTATATCACATTTCCCACAAACATAAAATCATAAAGTAAAAAAGGACAATCCTGCGACTGTCCTTTTTTGGAGAAGGTATTTTTGTTACTTATGGGGTGTAGCAAAAACTATATAATGTATTGGGGTTTACGAGTATTATTATAGCAGAGTCCGCGATTAAGTGTGCACAAACTTAACAAAACTTACTATTCTCTTTTGTGCACATTGCACAATGGTCATCCCTCTGCCTGTGTGAATAATGCCTCAAACTCGTCCTTAGTAATGCGCTCCTTTTCGACAAGCAGGGCTGCGCAGGCATGGAGCACGTCAATATGCTCGTTCAGGATCTTCTTTGCCTCGGCGTAGCATCCGTCGATTATCGCCTTAACTTCCTCGTCAATACGGTTGGCAACATTCTCGCTGTAGCTGCGGGTATGTGCCAGATCTCGTCCGATGAATACCTCATCGTCCTCGTTGTCATAGTTGACCAGTCCCATGTTTTCCGAGAAACCGTACTTTGTTACCATGCTGCGGGCGATCTTGGTCGCCATCTTGATATCCTGCGAAGCGCCGGTCGTGATATCGTCGAAAATGATCGACTCGGCCGCACGTCCGCCCAGATCCACGATGATATCCTGGCGCATATGCTCGCGGGTATTGAACATCTCATCCTTGTCGGGCAGAGGCATCGTATATCCTGCGGCGCCCTGACCGGTGGGAATGATCGAAACCGTGTAAACGGGGCCCACCTCGGGAAGCACATGGAACAGGATCGCATGTCCCGCCTCATGGTACGCGGTGATCTTCTTTTCCTTGTCGGAGATCACGCGGCTCTTGCGCTCTGTACCGATCCCAACCTTGATAAAGCTCTTTTTAACGTCCTCTGCGCAAATGTACTTGCGGTTATCCTTTGCTGCAGCGATCGCGGCCTCGTTCATCAGGTTCTCGAGGTCCGCTCCGGTAAATCCGGCAGTGGTCTGCGCCACCTGCTGCAGATCCACATCCTCGCCGAGAGGCTTGTCCTTAACATGGATCTTCAGTATCTCTTCACGGCCCTTTACATCGGGTCTGCCTACGACGATCTTACGGTCGAAACGTCCGGGTCTCATGATCGCGGGATCGAGAATGTCCACACGGTTCGTAGCAGCGAGAACGATGATGCCCTCGTTGATGCCGAAACCATCCATCTCCACGAGCAGCTGGTTCAGCGTCTGCTCTCTCTCGTCATGGCCGCCGCCCATACCGGTACCGCGCCTGCGCGCTACGGCATCTATCTCATCGATGAAAACGATGCAGGGTGAATTCTTCTTGGCGTCATCGAAAAGGTCACGTACACGCGATGCGCCGACACCGACGAACATCTCAACGAAATCGGAACCGGATATCGAGAAGAACGGAACTCCCGCTTCTCCCGCGACAGCCTTTGCCAGCAGTGTCTTACCTGTTCCGGGAGGGCCCTCGAGCAGTACACCCTTAGGGATGCGCGCTCCGAGTCTGGTGTATTTCGCGGGGTCTCTGAGGAAATCAACAAGTTCCTCGAGATCCTCCTTCTCTTCCTTAAGTCCCGCAACCGAACCGAAATTGAAACGCTTTGACATGTCCTTGGCGAGCTTTGCCCTGGACTTGCCGAAGTTCATCATCTTGGAATTGTTGCCGCCGCCCGCCTGTCCGGTGATCATCGTGAACATCACAACGAATACCACGAGCAGGATGATGTACGGAAGTACCTGCGTCAGGAACCAGTTGGGCTTTGCTATCTTGGCCATCGTGTAAGGGATCTCACACTCTCTGGCGATCGCTTCGATCTCGGTAACGTCCGAGCAAAAGAATCTGCACTTCTGGCCCGAGACCAGAGTCACCGTTACGGTACCTGTCGGAACCTCCTCATTGGGTTCAATGGTCACACTGTAGACCTGTGCCTTATGCGCATCCGAGTCGAACTCCTGGAAGCTGTACGCTCTCGTCCCGTTCCCCGCAAGACTCTCGGAAAGATAGAGTGCCAGCATCACCACTGCCAGCACTACGAGATAAAAAACCAGGCCCTTGTATCTGCTGTTTTTCAAAGGAATAAACCTCCTGTATTACTCTTTATTCAACCACCGCAATATAAGGAATATTGCGGTAGAACTGATCATAGTCGAGTCCGTAGCCGAGGACGAACTTATCAGGGATCCGGAAGCCTACATAGTCAACCTTCACATCCACCTCACGGCGGTCGGGCTTGTCAAGCATCGTGCAGAGCTTGATCGAATTGGGCTTGCGTACTCCGAGCACCTCGATCAGATGCGCGAGTGTCTTGCCCGAATCAATGATATCCTCAACAATGAGCACATCCCTGCCCTCGATCGGCTCATCGAGGTCCTTGAGGATCCTGATGCGGCCCGAAGACTTGCGCTCGTTGCCGTAACTGGAAACAGACATGAAATCCATCGAAACATGGCAGGTGATATGCTTTGACAGCTCGGTCATAAACATGACTCCGCCCTTGAGGATACAGATCAGATGCAGCTCTTTGCCCGCATAATCACGGCTGATCTCTTCACCCATCTCGGCGATCCTTTTCTCCAGCTCTTCCTGTCCTATCATGATCTTGATCTTGTCATCGATATTGTTCATAAATCCGCCACCCTTTCATAAAAATCCGCAGCACGCAGGTACACGGCTCCGGAGCTCAGTCCGTCAGCTCCGCCGCCAGTATCCGGCGCGTATCATCGGTTACATAACACGAATCGTCCCGTCTGCCGCCTACGACCCAGAGCACATGCGGGCCCTCGGTCAGGAGTATCGTGCCGTCTCTGTCGGGCCCGGGGACCTTGTTGTCGATGAACCAGGTCTTCAGACTCTTGCGGCAGAGATCACCGGTCTTGCCGCTGCCTTTTACGAGGAGATGATCCCCCTCACGGCGCGTTCTTACGGTTATACTGCCATTTATCTTATCATAATCAAAAAATTTCGTATAGTCGTTTCGGGGAATGTTTAGATTTTTTTCACAGGGAATTAATCGCAGATACAGACATTTCCCGTCCGGCAGAGCGATCCGCAGACCTTCTTCGGAGATACTGCCCACCTCAAATGAAAAACCGGTATCCGCTGCCTCCTTATGCCTTTCCAGCACCAGAGATCCGTAATCGCGTCTGGCTCTGAGACCGTAGGGAAGATCGGCGCTTTTTCCGACGGTATTTTCGATCAGTCCCTCCGCGATCCTCACATGTATCTCTTCGATATCCTTTAATTTTCCGGCAAGCCGGCCTAAAGCTCCCCGCAGTATCACGGACCTAAGCGCCACATGCATGCCGGCGAGCGCATCCGCGTCGATTCGGACGGAAACGGTCTGCTCACCGTCCGTCTCCTCGATATATCTGCCTTCGGCTTTGAGAGCCTCAACTTTTTCCCGTGCCGCGCAGGCCACATAGTTCTCGAGTTCTCCGGCTCTATTTGCGGCTCCGGCGATATGGGCCGCAGCCTCGCTGTTTATCGACTCCGCGAGGATCGGCAGCACCGTGTTCCTGATCCTGTTCCTGCTGTAATCCTCCGTCAGATTCGTCTCGTCGGTCCTGTAAGCGATGCCCCTGTCCGCGAGATACTCTTCTATCATTGCCCTGCTGCAGTCAAGCAGCGGTCTGATGATGCTGTATCCGCCGAACTCCCTCACCGGCGCGATCCCGCGCAGCCCCGAGATGCCGCTGCCTCTCGCGATGTTGAACAGCACGGTTTCCGCATTGTCATCGCGGTTATGTGCGACCGCGATGCGGTTAAGCCCCTCATCGGCGCAGACCTTCGCGAAACATTCGTAGCGAAACCGGCGTCCGGCTTCCTCCTCGGTCAGTCTCTTTTCCTTCGCGAGAGCCGGGATATCCGCGTGAAACGCCCTGAATTCAATGCCCTTTTCGCGACAAAAAGCTTCGACAAAATGCTCGTCCGCATCTGCCGAAGCTCCCCTGATACCGTGATTAACATGAACCGCGACGAGTCTGAGGCTCAGGCGGTCCTTTAAAGAAAAGAGAATATTAAGAAGGCACATCGAGTCTGCTCCACCCGATACGCCCACTGCTGCGCCGTCCCCGAAGGACAGCATATTATTAAGCTTGATGTAATCGATTACTTTTTGTTCCATCCGGTCACTCGGAGCCTTCCTTAGGCACAAGGATGATCTCGTCGGGGTAACGAAGCCCCAGTGCTTCCCTGGCCTGATCCTCTATATAGTCATCGGTCTCCCGATACTTGATCTCGTTCTCGATAGTCTTTGTCTTTTCGTTGGCCGCAGCAATGCTCGCATCCAGCTGCTTTATCACATCGTTCTTAGCGTTAAGATCGCTCGTAAGCTTCTCGGTCTTTACCAGAATAAGTACGCAAATGAACATAACGATGATGACAATGATCCCCATCGCCGCTCTTGAACTTCTGCCTTTTCTGCGCATGACACTTGCCTCCCGACTGAATATCCTTTTATTGATGTAGCTTGCGGATCACTTTGTGATCTGCTCCAAAAAACGGGGCACTACAGGCTCCTCGTTCTCTATATCGGCATTCTGCGGGAGAAACTTTAGTCCTTCAGCGCAAAAAACTTCAAAGATACTTATAAAGTTCGGCAGCCTCTTCCTTTTTTTGCGTATCAGCGATACCCAGGACCTCGACCTTTACGGTCTTTGTGCCGAAACCGATCTCTATCACGTCTCCGACCTTAACCTCGGCGGAGGCCTTCGCGGGCTTGCCGTTTATCGAAACCCTGCCCGCGTCGCAGGCTTCGTTGGCAACGGTGCGCCTTTTTATCAGGCGCGACACCTTAAGATATTTGTCCAGTCTCATATTCCCATTAAAAAGCCCGCGACCTATCGGCCGCGGGCCCAGAGTGTTTAAAGAAATTACTTGTTAACAGCATCCTTTAAAGCCTTACCAGCCTTGAACTTAGGAGCCTTGGAAGCAGGGATCTTGATAGCCTTCTTGGTCTGAGGGTTACGTCCTGTTCTAGCGGGTCTCTTGGTAACTTCGAAAGTACCGAAACCAACGAGCTGAACCTTCTTGCCAGCCTTAAGCTCTGCAGTAATAGCCTCGATAGCAGCCTTGAGAGCCTTCTCCGAATCCTTCTTTGATAACTCAGCCTTCTCAGCGATAGCTGCAACTAAATCAGCCTTGTTCATAATAATTCCTCCTCGATTTTAAAAAATGAATGAATTGAAATCCGAGTCGTGCCCGCTTGCGCGAAATGCCGTATCGGACCGTCAATTTATTTATAAACGTTGACGTGGTCTTTGTCAAGGAAAAATGATAAAAAACCGCACATTTTCAAGGTTTTTTCTCGTTTTCAATACCTTCTTATCTTATCGTGTGAATCGTCATTCGTTTTTATGATTTTCCTGAGTATGACATAATACCCGTTTCCCGGAGAGACCTCGACAAAGACCCTGTCGCCCTCATGCTTTCCGAGTATTGCCTTGCCTAAAGGCGATTCGATGCTGATCAGATTGTTCAGTACGTCGCCGCGGATCGAAGTCACCAGACGGAACGTATCCGTTTCGCCTTCCTCCTCGAAAAATACCTCGGCTGTATTGTTGATGCCCATCTCGTCCGCCTTCGAACTGTCATCGATCACGGTCGCGTTCTTCAGCATCCTCTCGAGATACCTGATCCTCGACTCGTTCTGGTTCTTA
>JAGCSS010000208.1 GCA_017964055.1 Lachnospiraceae bacterium | reverse complement strand
GCTCGGCGGGCGGCGCCGCGGGCACCAGATAGCTGACCGTATAGCTGCTCAGAGTGGAAACGAGAGCAAGCCTCGATGCCATGATATATCCGTTATATGTCTTGTCCTTATAGTCGACCGTTACGCCAAATTTCTTTTCGCCGGTCTTGGTCGTATAATCGCCTGTGATCGTAACGACAGTACCCTTTGCGAGCTTTATGTTCTTGCCCTTTGCGTATGTGAGCTTTGTCGATTTATTGATCTTTTTATGTATGATCTGATTCTTGTACGAGGTCTTTGCGGTAACTCCGGTAAAATCGGTGATCTCGGCGTACGTGCTCACAACATAGCCGCACATGTATTCACCGTCCACATCGGCAACTACCCTGTACCATTTCTCCGAAACAGTCTTGCCGTTGGACGCCGTCACGTCCACGGCCTTTGTATTGATGATCGTGATCTCTTTTTCGTAAGGAAGCACCGCCAGCACATCTGCGCCCTCTACGGCCGCGCTGCGCAGATTAAGTCCGGTCTTCGCGATGACCTTTGCGGGGATCGCGTATTTTGCGGTATAGCTCTTGGTCGCGAGCTCATAGCCCTCGGGAACTCCGTGGGAAAGATCGGTCGGGGAGGCAGGCACATAAGGTCCGTCCTCCGTTCCGTCGCCGGTATTGTCTCCGCCGGGTTCATCCTGACCGGGATCCTCGGGCTTATCCTCCGGTTTGTCTTCGGGCTTGTCTTCGGTTTTGCCGTTGTCATTTTTTCCGTTGTCCGTATTCGAAGGAGTTTCCGTTACTTTTACATAGCTGCCGAGGCAGTAGCCCTCGATGATATTCCCATTGAATGCGGCAGTGATATGATACCAGCCGTCGGTCTCGCCCATGATCGTGACCTTGCAGCCCGAAGTCAGGACAACATCCGCTCCGCCGGCCTTAACGATCGCGTTGTCGGTGCCGGGGCCCTTGCGCACATTGAGTTTGGTCGCGGTGATCTCGCCGTAGGAATACTCTGGTTCCTTGAAAGTTTCGGCCTCGCCTGGCTCGATGAAATCTCCGCGGCAATATCCCTCGACGCGTGCTCCGTCAACCGTCGCGTACAGGCGGTACCAGCCGTTTTCCTCGCCGATGATGCTGACTTCCTGACCGTATTTGAGCACAAGGCTCTCGCCGTTCAACAGAACCTTTTCATAGTCGGTCGAAGGTCCCTTGCGCACGTTTACGGTACCCGCAATGACCGTGCCCTTGCGGTAGCTGCCCTCAAGGCTCGTGCCGTCGGGTATCTCGATATATACGACCTCGCCCTTTTTGCTGAGCGAATAGCCCGTTACGAGAGTACCGTCGCATACAGCGCGCAGATAATACCAGCCGTCCTTCTCTCCGAGGACCGTTACCTCCTGCCCGTACTTCAGCACCACGGGGTCATCGCCCACGGTAACTTTGGGATAGTCGGTACCGGGTCCCTCACGCATCACCAGCTCGGTGGCGCGTATAACTCCCGTAACGGAGCTCTCTGCCCGTGCCTTTCGCACGGCAAAGCCCGTCGGAAGTATCAGCGATATTATCAACAAAACGGCAGTTATCCTGCCAAAGAATGCTCTTTTATTCAAATCTGCCAGTCCTCCGGTGATTTTTTGTGTTTGCAGTGTCATAACTCGCGAATTGCTCCGCAATTTGCTCTATGTTTTATATATCGGCATTATTCTACAAATGTATAACTTTGCTACAATTGTAGAAGGATTGTGTGGCAAGTTAGTGTCATTTTTCAAAAAGTTTTATTATGAGATGCCCAGAATGTAGATCACCACATAAAGAATTAAAGATATGCCGTTCACGATCATCCCTGCGATCGGCACGGACACATAGATATCACGCTCATTTGCCGCGATCGCCGAAACTATGACGCCGACCAGCGAGACCAGTGCCGCAACAACGCCCATGACACCGAAAGAAAAGGCGCTCTCGCCCCTGATCGCCGCTAGGATCGCAAGCACTATGAACAAAACGATAGACAAACTGCCTGTTATAAGAAAAAGGATCGCGCGCCATGAATTGTGGCGTCCTCTGAATTTGACCGAACTGATACCCATTACATACTCCCATCCGTCCGCCGCTCTGCGGACTTAAGGTCCGACAGCTGTCGTACACGGGGCTCTCCCCGCCGCCAACTTGTCAGTTCCTGCAGATTTAAGTATAATACTCCTTGGATATAGTATCAAGCGTTGCAGAAAATATGCGTGTTTCGAGTTAAGGAGATATAGAATATTGCTTAAGTCTTTTTTCAAAAAGCTGTTTGACGGGCTTGCCTCTTTTTTCAAAAAAACAGCGGATGACGGAGTTTCCGCGTATGCCTCCGACACCTCGCTGTTCATTATAGTCTCATTCTTTCCGTTTTTGATGTTTTTACTGACGCTGCTGCAGTTCCTGCCTTTTTCGCAGAAAGAACTGATGGACGTCATCCGCAATTTCGTGCCGCTCCAGGTGGCAGACATGATCGGTGTGCTCGTGGACGAACTCTATTCGACGACCTCGCTGGTCCTGTCCATCACGATCGTCCTGACGCTCTGGTCCGCATCCCGCGGCATCCTCGGCGTCTACAGAGGCCTCAACCGCATCTACGGCATCGAGGAAACGCGTAACTACTTCGTGCTCCGCCTCTGGGTCATGCTCTACACGCTGGTTTTCGTGGCCATGCTGTTCATGCTCCTCGGCCTCTACGTATTCGGCGGTGTCATAATAAACTGGCTCACCCAAGAGTTCCCGATCCTCATGATGAATAAGTATACCGTGCTCGTCGTCAGCCTGCGCAGCATCATCGGTATCGTGATCCTGATGGTATTCTTTCTCGTGATGTATGAGGGCATCCCCAATCGCCGCTCGCGCCTCATCGGCGAGCTCCCCGGCGCTCTCGTCGCCTCCGCGGGCTGGGTGCTCTTCTCGTATTTCTATTCATTTTACATCAACCACATGGGCAGCATGATGACCACCTACGGCAGCCTGACCGCCGTGGTCCTGTGCATGCTGTGGCTGTACTTCTGTATGAATATCTTCTTCCTCGGCGCCGAACTGAACTCGTGGATACAACTCAGGGCACGCAAGCGAAAGGACGCTGTCGCAGCGGACACGGTATAATCGGATCAATCAACAGAAAGGCGGTCTGCCGGCTTATATGGAATTCAAGATTCATTCTAACACCTCAATAGAATATTCCGGTACTTCCGGCGCGGTACAAAACTCTGTCGAAATACTGCGCAGGGATATAGAAAAAAGATGCACCGGATCCGACAGCATCAAAAATATTATCCGTTTAAGACATGAGCCTGCGCTTTCCGCCGAGGAATTCATCATAAAAGCAGGCACAGAGCTTCAGGTTTCGGCGAATGACGACCTGGGCTTTATCTACGGACTCCTTCTATATCAGCCGCAAGTTTCTGGGCATACAGCCTTTCTGGTTCTGGATGGACCAGAAGATAGACAGATCCGACGAAATCCCTGTAAAATACGGAGACTACCGCTCCGATAAGCCTGCGGTAACGTTTCGAGGCTGGTTTGTGAACGACGAGGTCCTGATCTCTAAATGGCAGATAAGAAACGATG